>CAZWMF010000443.1:0-3882 GCA_964634535.1 uncultured Opitutaceae bacterium
CCTGGAATTGAGCAAGATGTCCGCCATTCTGATCGCCCCAATCATGGCGGCGATTCTCCTGGTTCGGGTTTTTTCCCAGGTGCCGATGGAGATTGGCTTCGGACACAAGCGAACCGTCCGATCGTACGGCGGCAAGGTTGGTGCCGCCGCCCTCTTGGTTTTGATTCACGCAGTCGCCGGGATAGGGGTCCTCTGGCTGGCCTACCGGTTCAACTATTTCGAGATGGGCGGCGAAGCCGCCCGGCAGAAGATTCTGAATTCTCCGGATTATTCGTTCTGGAGTTCCAATGGTCGCTGGGCTTGCACCATCGATTTCCTAAGCCGGTGGGGGATCCTCCCCAAGAGCTATCTCGAAGGATTCAGTTTTCAGCTGAACGCAATGAACCGTCCAAGCTATCTGTTCGGTTCCTACTCGGATCATGGAAGGTGGTATTTTTTCCCTGTCGCCTTCCTGATAAAGACGCCGATCGGGACACTCGGCCTTCTCCTGGCGGCCCTGGCGGCCTGCGCAAGCTGGGGTAGGTTCGCGGGCAAATCGAATCGCCACGCCGCCGCAGCGCATCCGGGCCCAAGTCTCTATGATATTTCGCCGCTTCTGATTTTGGGGGGCGTGTATGGCGCCGCCTGCCTGACGAGCAACCTCAATATCGGGCACCGACACATGATGCCCATTTATCCGGTCCTCTTTGTCTTGGCCGGAGCCAGTTCGCTTTGGCTGCAGTCTTCGCGAGGCATAATCCGGGCCGCCCTTGCCATTCTTCTAGCCAGTGTGGCCGTCGAGTCGCTCGCGAACTGGCCGCACTACATCGCCTTTTTTAACCAGTTGATCGGAGGTCCGAGCAACGGCTATCACTACCTGGTCAACAGCTCCTTGGATTGGGGTCAGGATCTTCCCGGTTTGCGCCGATGGCTCGACCAGAATGCCCCTCCCGGCGGTGGGCAAAAAGTCTACGTCTCGTATTTCGGCGCCGCCGATCCAGCCTATTACGGCATCAAGGCCGTCGAACTCCCAAGTTCGGATGAATCAGCCTATACGTTCAAGGGAGGCATTTATTGCGTCAGCGCCTCGGGCTTGGAGGGCGTCCAATGGACCAGAACCCATACGATCGAGTACCAAGCGCTGGGCCGAGAATTGGGGAGGTGGGCCGCCACGGCCGCCGATCCGAAAGCCCGGGAAGCCCTGATTCAAGAAACGGGGGAAAACTTTTGGATCACGATCGGCAAGGCGTACGACGTTTTGAAGTTCTACCGCCTGTGCTTGTACCTGCAGCGGCGGAAACCGGATGACGAGGTGGGTTACTCGATCTTGATCTTCCGATTGACCGATTCGGAAATCAAAGTGGCCATAGAAGCCGAGCCCCAGCCAGTTCAAGAATCGGAGTGAAGGCTTCGTGGTTTGTCGGAGCGCAGTCTTGGGCCGGAGGAGAAGACCGACTTCCTTGGGGAGGCAAAGCATTTCCCTGCTCGCAACAGGGCCTCGAAGACTACTCCTGCCAGTTTTCGACCTTTAAGCCGGGAACGCGGCTATATTCGCGGGTGTTGCGGGTGACCACGGTTGCCCCGAGGCGAAGGGCCTGCGCGGCGATGAGGGTATCCATAGGCCCAATTCCGACACCGCGAGCTTCGAGGTCGTGACGAATCGCGGCGTAGTGGGTACTGTCGTCGCGGGTAAAGGGCTCGACCGGGAGCGTTTGTGCCAGTTCGGCCAGCTTTAGCCGGGCGTGCGCATTGGAACCCTTCGTGACACCGAATTCCCGTTCCGCTAGGACGATTACGGAGATGCAAAGTTCCCCGAAGGCGGCTGTCATTTTCTCCGCGAGAATCGGGCAATCTCCGCGCATGTACGCTGAGATGGCGTTGGTGTCCGGAAGGTACATCAGTCCCGGGGAATATCAGGCGTGGAATGAGGCGGCACATCGAGTAAATCCGGGCACGAGCCAGCTAGGGCGATGAATCGACGACGGCGGGACTCAAAATCAGAGTTCAGGGGTTCCAACAGAACCCCGCCGGTCGGAGTGTGGGAGATTGCCGCTTCGGTGCCGGGAAGCCGAAACTCCCGGGGTAATCTGGCGGCCTGGGAACCGCCATGCCGGAAGAGCTTGGCGCGGGTCGTAGTTTTGGTCATATCTACACGTAGATACATTTCGCTCACATTGTCAAGGATTCTGGGACCATGCCGTCGGCTGGTTCGCCCTCATGTCGGAGAATTGTCTAAGCTCGGCCGGGCTACGCCGTTCGGCGCACGGCAATAGTTTAGACCCGGACAAAAGCCTCCGAAACCTAGGTGAGGGCGATCACCGGCACCCGGGCCGCCGCAAAATTCACCACGGCCGATTTCGGCCCGGTAATCGCTGACGGGCGCCGAGGAAGGGGCGTGGTTGCTGGGGCGCGCCTGAACGATCCATTGGCTTCGTGGCGAGCGTCTAGCGATGCGCTTCCGCCGACCGCCAGACGGCGGATTGCTTACGAGGACCCGTCAGCCGCCGGCCTTTTTTTCTTCAGCCCCGGGGAAAGGTGGTTTGCTAACCACCTCATCGGAATGTCGACGTTGAAGTAAAGATCGAACTCATCTGCACTGTCTTTGGCGTGCACGGTCAAGACATCAAACTCACTTCCTCCATGCTTCACAAGAAATTGCTCTTCGGATACAAGCTCGAAGACACCCAATACGGCCTACTCTTCATCAACACTGATCACCTGAAACGCGGTGGAGAATGATCTTCCATCGGCTCGCCGCTGATCGACAATTGAATCCACTAACGACATCCACCGGTGTCGCAACTCATCAGCCTTTCTCGTATCGCCCTTTGCCCTATAGGCGGCAGCGGCGGTCATCAAGAGATCAATATTCAGCCGATCGATGACCAAACCCTTCTCCGCTTCGCGAATTGCATTTCCGAATTCCCCCTGCTCAAGCAATTCGGCACTCCGGCGGCGGATCTCGTGGAGACCATTTGCATATGGATTATAATTGGCCGATGCGGCGTAATCCATCCGCAGCTTCAGGTGAGCATCAGCCTGTTGGTTCCGATCAGCCGTTGGTGGCTGCTCTGCAGAGCAGGCCAGCCACGGCAGAACATAGAAGACGATGAGGAACGAGCGGAGGTGCATTATTGGATTCCGTTTTTCAGGCCTTATCCTGCTTGCTGCCGGCGGGCCGGTCAAGGTTAGGTCATGATGATGGAACGGACGCGGTGGAAATCTGGCTTCGCTGCCGGTGTGTGATCAGCGTCTTCATTAACCGGAGGGGGTTGTTCCAATTTACCGCGTGCTTACATCCCGAATTAGCTAGGACGCACAACAGATAGTGCTATCATCCAAAAGACTGGAGACATGCCGCTCACCCATGTTTCTAGGTCGTGAAAGACGAGATTGGCCTCTTGTGTTTACAACAAATATCAAACGTATATATTACTATACTTACTACTTACTTTACAAGTTAGACGGCGGAGCCTCGCCGGAACAATATCGGCTGTGGAAATCAGCGGCCGCACTTTTGACGGTGGAGCTGTTTTGGGTAATCACTGCCGATCTTTGGTGTGAAATTGTATTTGGTCGAGGGTTTGTAATAGAAGGCCCCCTCGTAGTGCAAGCGGGTGTGGTTTTGGGACTGGCACTGATGAACGACCGCGCGACTAGCAAACATGCTCGTTGGCGAAAATGGGCTCGCGAATTCGATGCGATGAGTGGCGGGAAGCGCAAAGGTTGGTGTTGGATTATTTTCCTCGGACTTGCATTGACGATTGCGGCAATGGCATATTCCTTCCATGTGTTTGGGGAAAAGGTACGGACGGGCTGAACGGCGCTCCGGGATTACAAGGACAATCGGTTGTGCTGCGTGCTTGCTGGACAGCGCGGCAATTATTCGCTTCGCAAATAATT
>CAZWMF010000444.1:0-3880 GCA_964634535.1 uncultured Opitutaceae bacterium
CCCCCCTTGCACGACAAACGTCTGGAGATACTGCCGCATGGACTCGCGTTCGGCCGGGACGACCAAGTTGAGCCAGCTCGCGCTCGTCTTGGGGTAGCGGCCATCGATTCCGAAAATGCGGTCGAGCGTCGGCGTGCAAATCCAGGTGTCGCCCGCGATGTCGAACTTGTACGACCCGATCTCGGCGATCTCCTGACTGCGGGCTAGAAAATATTCGCTTTCCCTTAGGGTCTCCTCCGCGCGCTTGCGCGCGGTGATGTCGACGAGCGCCGAACGGACGCCGATAATGTTTCCGGCCTCGTCCCGCGCCAGGGTCTCATGCACCTCAAACCACAGGGCCGCTCCGTCGCGCCGGATCAACTGGCGCTGAAAGGGGCTCATCGGCCGCTGTCCGGTGATTTTCTCATTGTATCGTTGGCGGACTTCCGCCTGCTCAGCGGGCGCGACCAATATCCAGAGCGGTTGTCCCACCAGTTCTTCTTCGGTGTAGCCGAACAGCGTACAGACCGCCCGGTTTACCCGGCGCAGGATGCCATCCTGGTCGATCTCGTTAAAGGCCACCGGGGCGTCGTCAAACAGCTCGCGGAAGCGCGCCGCGTTCTGCAGCACCTGGCGGTGCATATGTTCTTGGTCCGTCACGTCGCGGAAAATCAGCACGACGCCCAATATACCGCCGTCCCGATGCCGGATGGGCGCCGCGCTGTCGGCGATGATGAATTCAGCGCCGTTTCGGCTGATCAGCGCCGTGTGGTTGGCCAGGCCCACGATCGCGCCGTCGGCCAAGACCCGTTCGACGGGATCGCTGGCCGGCTCGCGCGTGATCGAATTGATGATCCGAAAGACCTCGGTGATCGGCCGGCCAACTGCCTCAGCCACGGCCCAGCCGGTCAACCGCTCGGCGATTGGATTCATGCGGGCCACCCGACCGGCGGCGTCGGTCGCGATGACGGCGTCGCCGATCGAATTCAACGTGACTTTCAGATTTTCCTCGCTCGAGCGCAGCGCTTCCGCGGTTTCATAGCGTTCCCGATAATAGCGGGCGCGCTGGTGCCGCCAGATCATGGCCAATCCCGTGCCCAGGCCGAAAAGCAGCGCCGCTTCCAGGAGAATCGTTTCCCAAAAGCGGATTCGCAGCGGTGCATAAACCTCGGCTGAGTCCATGCGCGCGATCAAGATCCACGGCGAATCGGGGACGGCGCGCACATAAGCGATGGTCCGGACACCCCGATAATCGAAACCGTCGATTATTCCCCGCTGTCCGCGGGCGGCCATCGCCGCCGGCGAGGCGGGGCGGCTGAGCGGAATGCGCAGAAGCAAAGCAGCGTTCTTGTTGAACCGGAGATCGTTGAGAAAGAGCGCATCAGAGCCATCCCGGCGGATGAGCAGCGTCTCGGCGGTGAGGCTTGGCACCGGCCAGCGGGCAATATATGGATAGAGATACGTTTGCGGATCGATCCGCAAGACGAGCGTGCCCAGGGGCTGGTCGGGATTCTCCCGATGAAAAAGCGGAACGACGACGTCCTCGTAATTCCGCTCATCGAGTTCGCTGCGATAGAGGTCGGTCAACAGCACTTGGCCACTGTGCTGGGCTTCCTCGGCGGCGGCGCGCGTGTAGAGCGACGGAGCCGGCAGGCCCTCGGGCAGCGAGAGGCGCGTAGCTCCCGTAGCGTCCAGGAGTCGCACCTGGTCGTAGGGCCCCTCGGCCTGAATCTTTCGCATCCACGTTTCCAAGGGTTGGCGGTCATCCGCGTCATCGGGCGCCGCGAAAGCGCGTTGCACCGCGGCGGTGAACATCGGGTTTTGGTAGAACAAATCGCCGTCGTCCCGGCGTTCGCTTCTCCATTGGGTCAGCTCGCTGGCTTTGAGATCGGCGATGGCGGCGAGGCGATTGTTGACCTCCTCGCGGTAGCGGGACTCAAATTGCTGGTACCTGAGAGCCCCCAGGGCGACCAGGCCGATCAGCGTGATCAGGAATATTGAACCGAGCGCATAGCCCAACCGCTTGGTATTCATGAGCCGGGCTTCTACCGACCTCCGACCGCCGGTCGCGCAGGGGCGTCGGCGCGTCCGCCTCCGCGCTTCCCCGATGGTCGGTTCTCCGCTTTGCTCCGACTATCCGGCTGTGCGATCATGCCCGCGCAAATCTGGCTTTGCGGGGAAGCGGGGTGAAGGGAATTCCGCCGGTCTCCGGCGAAATGCAAGATTATGCGCGGTCAAGGCCATTTTATGACCAGAGTGGCCGCGCGCGCCGGTCCGGACGCTCGCCGCGGCAAGGCGTTCCAGTCCGGGATTGAAATCCCCGCTGCGCTTTATTGACTGGTGGGGCCGCCGGGCTCGGGCGGCGGCACTCGAGTCTTGTGAATACAATTGCGCGAACACTGGGGTCCGCTGAGTACGCGACCAGCCGAATGGATACGTTGCTTGCCGCGGTACATGGGAATAGGTTGGGTCTCAGGGGCAACCGATGCCAGCAGGCCCCGTCCTAAATTCATGCACATTTTAGCCGCTGAGGACGACCGCCTGACTCGGAGAGTGCTGCAGGAAATCATTACCTCGGAGCGGCGTTTTGAACTCGTCATGGTGGAGGATGGATTGGAGGCCTGGCGACAACTGTGCCAGAAGGGCCGGGCGTTCGACCTGTGCATCTTCGATATTTCCATGCCGGGATTGGATGCGTTCGGCCTCTTGTCGCGGATCCGCGCGGACTTCGAGTTGCGCCAGATGCCCGTCGTCCTGTTCACGGCCTCCCACGATGTCGCCTCGGTCCGCAAGGCAATCGGTTATGCGGTGACCGGATTCCTGGTCAAACCCTGCGATCGCACCAAGATTTTGGAGAAGCTTTACCAGATCGAGTCCGCGATCATGCCGCCCAAGCAAGATTCTAAAGCGGTCGCGCCGTTGCCCGGGGGCGACGCCCATCCCCCCGCGGGCGGCCGATCGGAACCGGGCGCCCCGGATCCGGCGGAAGAGGCGACGCTCATGACCGATATCGGCTTCATGTGCGCCAAATTGAAACTCACGCCGATCGCATTCGGGATTTTGGTGCGCATCCTCGTGCGGGACGTGCGTCGCTGGCTGCCCGAGGCGGTCCAAGTCACCGATCGGCAGGAATCGCTGGAACTCTGCCTGCGGATGCGCACCTTGATCGACTCCGCCAACGATCTGGGTCAATTGGCGCTGCGCGACCGGCTGAATTCGATCAAGACCGCCTGGGGTGCCGTTCCCGCCGACGGCGGCGGCGGCTGTCCGGTGCCCCAGGAATTGGAGATCGTGGCGGCCCTGCTCGATGCGGTGCTGGAGGAGTTGGGTTCGCCGCCCGAAGACACCGGCCCCATCGACAACCCCCAGGTCCGGCCGGTGCGGGTGACGGAACTAAAAGTGGGGCATATCCTGCACTTCGCCGTTCTTTCCAAGGCGGGGTTGGTCTTGGTGACGGCCGGCATAACGGTGACGGAGAGCCTCATCCAACACCTGAGCGATTTCGCCGACGCGGGCGACGTCCGCGAGCCGATTTTCGTCAAGGATGCGACTTTGGACGCCGAAGCGGCAACGGGTTAGCGTCATCGGCATGATCCTGCCGGAGCATGTTAAACTGGGCCGCGGATTCACGACGTCGAAACGCGGGGTTCCCCCATGTCCCAATAGCCAGGACGCCAGTACGACTCCGCGAGTAAGCCTTTGATCAATCGCCCCGTGCGCCCGAAATTCCGCTTGCGCGGTTCGCCTCCATTTCCCTAGGTTTAACCCTCCTTCGGTTCATTCTGGGTGTGATGAGTGGGTATAACGGTTACCCCCGCAGTTCTTAATGTTCTGAACGAGAGTGATATGGCAAGATAGCTCAGTTGGTAGAGCAGAGGACTGAAAATCCTTGTGTCCCCGG
>CAZWMF010000445.1:0-3869 GCA_964634535.1 uncultured Opitutaceae bacterium
CATTAGCCGCATTGGGGCCGCCGTTCTCATGACGGCGGCCACGGCTACCGCCCAAGTGGCCACGTCGGACTTGGTCAATACCAGCAGCCGAGCCTTCGTGAGCAGCGGAAGCGCCGGGCTCACCAGTTCGTTCACGATCGAAGGCGGAACGGCCAAGCAGATCCTGCTTCGAGCGGACGGGCCGGCAATAACCGCTTTCGGAGTCCAGAACGTCTTGGCCAATCCCCAATTGGAGTTGGACGACGCGGCCACGGGCCTGGCGATTGCGACAAATATCGGATGGGGCAACGCCCCGGTCCGTGGCCCGTCGCCGATCAATGCCACGGTCCGAGCGGCCACCGGAGCCGATTTTAACAGCGTCACGGCCTTTTCGTTATCGCCGGGCTCGGCCGACTGTGCCTTGGTCGCCACCCTACCGCCCGGAACCTACACCTACCGAATCACCGGCGTCAACAACACAGCGGGCAACGTGCTGGCTGAAGCCTTCGCCCTGGATTCGGTGCCGCGCATTGTCTATATGTCGACCGCAGCGTCGATTCCGGCGCAAATCACGTTGAGCGCTGGCTTTGTGGTCGGCGGCAGCGCCAGCCATACGTTCTTGTTTCGCGCCCTCGGCCCGGCGCTGGGGCAGGCCGGCGCCATGGCGAACCCCACGCTCTTGCTTTTCGACAACACCTTCACGCTGATCTCGTCAAATACCGGCTGGAGCAACGGCCCCACGCGCGGCTTTTCGAGCGTTAGCACCGATTGGCGAGCCGCCACGGCGCAGGATTTCGCCCAAGCGGGGGTTGAGCCTTTGCCGACCGGTTCGGCCGATTCCGCTTTGGTTGCGACGCTTCCTCCAGGGACCTACAGCGCACAAGCCATTGGCGCATCCGAATCGAACGGCACGGTCCTAATCGAGATTGTGGAGATCGATTCGATGCGGGCCTCCTCCATGGCGCCAGCCATCGTGTCTCAACCCGCGAGTATCCCAGGCTATGCGGGCGAGACCGCGACGCTTGGGGCGGTGACCGTGGGAATTCCGGCGCCCACGTATCAATGGCAATTGAATGGAAACCCGGTCAACGGGGCGACCGGCACAAGCTTGACCGTGGCCAACCTGCAATTGAGTTCGGCCGGAGCTTACACGCTTGTAGCGACGAACGCCAGCGGATCCGCGTTATCGGCCCCCGCGGCGGTGACCCTCGCGCCCCAATTCACGGCACAGCCGGGCGCGCAGACCGTGAGCGCCGGCCAGACCGCCACGTTCACCGCTACCGCCACGGGTGCGCCCGCTCCCCGCCTGCAATGGCAGGAATCGACCGATGGCGGAACGACCTGGACCAATTTGGCCGACGGCAGCGGGGTCTCCGGTTCGGCGAGTCCGACGCTTTCGATCGCCGGCGTCACGGGTTCGCTTGACGGGTACGAGTTTCGGGCGGTTGCCACCAATTCGGCCGGCGTGGGCACGAGTAATACAGCAGGGCTGACGGTCGGAAGCATTTCGGCGGACCCGGTGCAATCGGGTAGCACGACCGTCGTCGCTGGACAATGGGCCGCCTTTACGGCGAGCTTCAGCGGGGACCCGGCGCCGAGCACCCAATGGCAAGAGTCGACGGACGGCGGCAGCACCTGGGCAAACGTGGCCAATGGCAATGGCTTCGCCGGCGCTCAGACGCCGACCCTACTGGTCACCGCCCCAAGCATCGGCATGTCGGGCGACGAGTTCAGGTCGTTCGCCACCAATTCGACGGGATCGGCCGCGAGCCTGCCGGTGACCTTGACGGTGAGCGCCGTGCCGGCCGGTGACGTGGTCGGCTATGCGTTTACGACGCTCGCGGGGCTGGGCAGTGGCGGCAGCGCCGACGGCACCGGCACGGCCGCGCAGTTCCAGACGCCGCAAGCGGTGGTGATTTCGCCTACAGGTTATCTCTATGTCGCGGACACCGGCAACGCGGTCATTCGGAAGATCTCACCGGACGGGGTCGTGACGACTTTGGCGGGTTTGGCGGGAGCGACGGGTCACCTGGACGGCACCGGCTCGGCCGCGCGCTTTGAATCCCCACAGGGCATCGAGGCAGACCCGGCGGGAAACGTCTACGTCCTGGATAATCTGACGATCCGTAAAGTCACCTCGGCTGGCCAAGTGACCACGATCGCCGGATCCGCACCCGGCAACGGCGCGCCCTCTTATGTCAATGGCACCGGAAGCGCCGCACGGTTTATGAATCCCGTGGGAATGGCGTTCGATGGAGGTAGCAATCTTTATCTGGTGGATGACGCCACGATTCGCCGGGTGACGACGGCCGGGGTCGTTTCGACCGTGGCGGGAACGCCGCCCACCACGGATTCGAGCACCTACCTGAACGGCACGGGTTCGGCGGCGCAGTTCGTCAATCCCCTGGGCGTTGCCGCCGACGGCCGCGGCTATCTCTATGTCACCGATGATGCCACCCTGCGCGTGATCACGCCGGGTGGCGCGGTCACGACCCTGGCGGGATCGCCGGGGGCGTATGGCAGCACGGACGGCGCTGGGACCCTCGCGCGATTTTCCAATCCAACGGCGGTCGCGGTCGATTCCCACGGAAACGTCTATGTCGCCGATAACGGGACGATCCGCATGGTCACGGCGGCGGGCGTGGTGACGACCGAGGCGGGCGCCGGCGGAACGTTCGGCTATCATGATGGCGTCGGGAGTTCGGCATTATTCGGCCGTCCTCCGGTGACCGCCTTCGGCTTGTCATCCGACATTCTCGGCGACCTCTACCTCGCTGACACCGACAACAGCACGATCCGTGAGATCGCGCCCGGCGGCGTGGTCAGTACGGTGGCGGGCACGGGCCCCTCGGCCGGCAGTACGAACGGGTTTGGCTCGGCCGCGCGGTTTAACGACCCCACCGGCGTGGCGGTCGACGCGGCGGGAAATGTCTACGTGGCGGACACGGGAAATAACGAAATCCGAAGAATTGCCCCGGGGGGAACCGTCAACTCGTTCGCCAGCTTCACCGGACCCCATATCGCGGTCGACGGGAGCGGGAATGTCTATACCGATGGCGGGTCGGCCAATGGCACGCAGATTGCCAAGATCACGCCGGCCGGCACCGTATCCGTCCTGGCCGGCGGTGCGGGTATAGGGAACGTGAACGGAACCGGGGCGGCGGCGAGGTTTGGCGTCAGAGTTTACGGGATTGCCGCCGACCCGATCGGGAATGTGTATGTGGCCGACACGCTTAATGACGCCATTCGGAAGATAACCCCTCAAGGGGTGGTCAGCACGCTGATCGGCTCCGCGCCCGATGGCACACAGGTCGGGTCCGGGAGTTTTTTCACCTCCTTGTACTATTATGGAATCTCGGCTGACAGTTCGGGCAATGTTTACGTAAACGGAGACGACAACACCGCCAGCGGTGTCATCTTTAAGATCGACCCCACGGGCGCGTCCACGACGCTGAATTCGAGTCTTGCCGCGAATCAGGCCCAAACGGCCGACGCCGCCGGAAACGTGTATGCCCTGGGCCAGGGTGCCGCGCGGCTTTGGAAGGTCGCACCCACGGGAACCGCGACCCCGATCGGCGGATCATCGCTGATCGGAAATCAAGACGGCTTGGGCGTGCTTGCGCGCTTTGTCAGTCCGACCGGCCTCGCGGTCGATGGCAGTGGAAACATTTATATCGCCGATGCCGGCAACACGATCCGGGTGGGCACTCCGGTCGTGGTGGCGGCCGCGGCGATCACGGCCGAACCGCAAAACGTCTCGATACCCCAAGGACAGAATACGAGTCTTGTCGTGGCGGCCAGCGGTCCGGGGCTGACCTATCAATGGCAGGAATCGGCCGACGGCGGGAACACCTGGACGAGCGTGACGGACGGGGGCGAATTGAGCGGCG
>CAZWMF010000446.1:0-3864 GCA_964634535.1 uncultured Opitutaceae bacterium
GAAGCGGTCAAAGCGCAGCGTCAGTCGGCCACCGGGATGATGATCGCGTTCTTGGTGCGGGTCGAGCCAACCCCGAGCGTCTCAGCGAACTCCAGGGTCCGGATCTCTTCCGGGATGGGCTCAAAACCGTCGCGGCGCCGCCAGCGGTTCATCCGGTCGCGCATCAGCGCGTCCATCATCACCGGATCGCCGCTCAGCCACACATAGGGCTCGGACGCGGTGTACAGGGAATTGAAAAACGGCCCGCCGATGTACTGGTAGGTCTGCAGGCTGGCGAGGGTGAAGACCCAGGTCTCGCGCAATTCCGGGATGTCGCTCATTTCGGCCACCGCCGCGGGGGCGTTGGCGCTCGACCGGAAAAACCGGGCGGTATTCGAGGCGTTCCACAGGGTCGCGTTGACCAGGGCGCCGTTCACCCCGAGCGTGGGATGATCGGTGTAGACCGGCAGGTTGATCCAGAAATCGGCGTCCAGGAACAGGGGCGTCGCCAGGAAGCTCTTGCGGTCCTCGTCCCGGGAGGTGTCGCCGCTCAGGCCCTTGACCTGCTGCTGGGCGAAGATCGGATCGAAGCGCTGGGGCAGCGGGCTGTCGTAAAACCAGATCGGGTCGTAATAGCGGCCCGACTCCAGCACGTAAATCGGGTTGCCTTCGAACGGCCCCAGGTGGGTGACCAGCGAGGGCAGGTAACCGGTCATGCGCAGGCGCAATTGATTGAGGCCGACCAGGAAGATATTGCGGTTCTCGAACCCGCGCCGGCGCATCGCCGCGATCACGGCTTTGACCATCGGGATGGGCGTCGCCAGTCCCTGGCCCGAATCGGTGTAGACCTTGAGGCCGACGCGCTTCTTGGGGCCGGGCAGAAGCCGCCGATGGGTCGCGGTCTCGTAGGCGGAGATGAGCGCCTCGACCGCGCGGTCGTAATCGGCGGCGTTGAATTCGTTCAGGTGCGCCTCCCACACCGGCTCCTTCGGCGAGCGCTGAACGGTGATGCCATTGTTGAGCTCCGAGGCGGCCCGCGCCGGCTCCTGGGCCCGCGCCGGCAGGAAGGCGCAGCCCAGCACGGCGGCCACGCAGGCGCCCGAAAGAATTTTCCTGGATCTAGTCAAGCCGGCGAACTTGACAGCCGGGCGCCTGGGTTGAAAGTGCATTCTTGAATTGGGGGAGAAGAACATTCGGTTGGTCCGCATCCAACACAATACCGGTGACGATGGCGCCTTGTCCCCGAGCGAAAACGGCCGAAGCCGACCGACCGGTGCTAGGTGCACAACGACGGAGGGTTGCGGGTGTTTGCGCCGGAGCGAAGGCGCCCGGTTTGCCGGAATTTGCGATGGATGCAGCTTAGGATGACGCGACCGGCCTCTTAAGGTTCCATGCCTGCCATCAAACCGTCCTGCGTGCGCGACCTGAAATTGCGGGTCAACATCGCCGATGTCGTCGGGCGGACGGTGACCCTGCGCAAGGCGGGCAGCCGGCTCAAAGGATTGTGTCCGTTCCACCAGGAGAAGACCCCGTCGTTCCACGTGAATGCCGACGAGGGCTTTTACAAGTGCTTTGGCTGCGGCAAGGCCGGCGATATCATCAGCTTCGTGCGCGAAACCGAACAGCTCACCTTTACCGAGGCGGTCGAGGCGTTGGGCCAGCGCTTCGGCGTGGTGATCGAGTACGAGGAGGGCGCCGGTCCGACCCAGGAGGACCGCTCGCTCCGCCAGGAGCTGTTCGACCTCCACGACCAGGCCACCGCCCACTACCACGAGACCTTCCGCGGCCCGCAGCCGGCCGGCGAATTCATGCGCGCCTACTGGACGCGGGACCGCCGCTTCGACAGTGCGCTGGCCGAGGAATTCCGGATCGGGGCGGCCCCGCCCGACGATTCCGGACTGGCCGCCCGCCTGTGGAAACGCCGCTATTCGGAGGAGGCCCTGCGCCAATGCGGCCTGTTCTTCATCCGGGAGGGCGCCACCCTCACCGCCGGCACCCTGCGCCCGCGTTTCCGCGGCCGGCTGATGATCCCCATCCGCGATCACCAGGGCCGCGTGGTCGCGTTCACCGCGCGCCAGACCGCCCTCACGCCGGCGGACGATCCCGCCCACGAGGCCAAGTACGTCAATTCGCCGGAAACGCCCATTTTCACGAAGGGCAACCTGCTCTTCAATCTCGACCGGGCCCGCGCCGCCGCCGGAGACGGCCATCCGTTCGTCTTGGTCGAGGGCCAGCTCGACGCGCTGCGCTGCTGGAGCGTGGGGCTCAAGACCGCCGTCGCCCCCCAGGGCACGGCGATCACGGACGGCCAGCTCAACCTCCTGCGCCGCTACCACCCGCAAATCGAGTGCTTTTTCGACAGCGACTCGGCCGGACAAAAGGCCGCCCTGCGCCTGCTGCCGTTGGCGCTGCGGAGCGGCCTGGAGGTGCGCTTTCTGCGTTCGCCCGGCGAGGGCAAGGTCGATCCCGACCTGCTCTTCCTGGAAAAAGGCCTCGGCGGTTACGAGGAGCTGCGCCGGCACGCCCAATCGGCCGTCGAGTTCGCCTGCGCGGCCGCCTTGGCCGGACGGACGGCGGTTTCCTCGGAAGAGAAGAGCAAGGCGGTCCAGGTGGTCGTGGAGATCATCGCCGCGAGCGAAGACAGCGTCCTGCGCACGCAACTCGTCATGGACACGGCCCGCGCGCTGCATATGGCCCATCCGCCCATCGAGGAGGCGCTCGACCGGTTCCTGCGCCGGCAGCGCCGGGCCGCGGACCCGGCTCCGACCGGCGCCGCGGACCGGGGGGTCCAATTGCCCGCCGACTTTTCGATCTGGCCGACCGAACAGGCGCTGCTGTTCGTCTGCCTGCACCGCGGCGACATCGGCCGGGCGCTCAGCAGCGCCCTGCCGCACGACTGGATCGACTCGGTCCATCCGGCGGGCACGCTGCTCAACCGGCTGCTCGGGGAGTACGAGCAGGGCCACCTCGTGGCCCGGGACCAGCTGGACGGCCTCGCCGAAACCCCGGAGGAGCAGTCCCTGGTGGCCTCCCTGCTTTTCGAGGCCCCCCGCTACGACGATCCGCTCAAGATCGTCCAAGAAGGCCTGGGCAAGCTGCGCGACCGCGCGCTCTTACCGCGCCTGCGCGAAATAGAACTTGCCTTAGCGGGGGGTACCGAAGATAGTATAATAGACCCGAAATCACTCCTGACCGAGAAGCTTAGCCTGCAACGCCTGTTGCGCCAGCCCGTCGTGCTGGCGGTTGCTGGGTGACGCTTCTCGTTTTTATTTTTACCGTTGATCATGCCGCGCAAAGCCAAGTCGTCTCCTGCAACCGAACAAGCCGAGGCCGTTGAAGCCGTCCTGGCCCGGACCCCCGCGCCCGTCGATGGCGCGGATGGGCCGGAAACCGCCGAAACGGCCGCCCCGGCCGGAATAAACGAAAAGATCCGCCAGCTGATCCGCCTGTCGAAGGAGCAGGGGTATCTGACCTTCGACGACATCAACGAGGCGCTGCCCGAGTCGGTCGAAAACCAGGAGGAAATCGACAACGTCCTGTCGATTCTGCAGAACCTCGAAATCGAGATCCTCGAACCCGATCAGGTCGAGGACTACAAGCAGCGCCAGGAAGAGGCGGAGGAGGAGGAGTCGCGGACCTCCCAGAACGACATCCTGGACGATCCGGTTCGGATGTACCTGAAGCAGATGGGCCAGGTCCCGCTGCTGACCCGCGAACAGGAAGTCGAAATTTCCAAGCGGATCGAGTCGGCCGAGCTCAAGGCCCAGGAAGCCCTGTTTCAGGCCGCGAGCGTGGGCCGCTACATCGCGACGCTCGGCGCCAAGCTCCTCAACCGCGAGGAGCGCTTCGACCGCATCGTCATCGACAAGAAGATCGAGAGCCGCG
>CAZWMF010000447.1:0-3839 GCA_964634535.1 uncultured Opitutaceae bacterium
TTCACGTCGCGCGAGAACGGCAGCATCCGGGTGATGTATTGGTCGATCCACAGGTCGACCTTCGCGACACTGGTCTTCACGACGACGACGATGTCCTGGGGCGCGACCGGCAAGTCGTTCTCCTTGTCGCCCTTCTCGATGAAGGTGCGCAGGTTGCTCGCGTACACCCAGACATCGTCGTGGGCCGTCCGGTGGATCAGGAGAACCCGGCGCAGGTCGGCGGTGTCGTTGGATCCGCCGGCTGTGGTGATGGCCTTGAGCAGAGTGAGCCCGGGAGTCAACGCGTAAGGACCGGGACGCGCCACCTCGCCATCCACGTAGACGACCCGGGTCTCGGACGCGGTGATTCCGAGGACGACGGCGGTGGGATTTGGATACAGGGAGCCCACCGCGGCCTGGATTTCACCTTGGACGGCGGCGACGGTCTTGCCGGTCGTGTCGATCACGCCGATGTCCGGCAAAACGATCAATCCATTGGGCGCGACCGTCACGATTTGGTCGAAGCCGGCCAAGCCGCCCGCTCCGGGGGCCGGCGCGAGCCGGCTCACCCTCGCGGTGAGGGTATTGCCGTAGTAGGTCGACGCGGCCGTGGAGAGGCGATCGGCAACCTGGGCAGGCGTGAGCCCGGCGGCCGGCAGATGCCCGAGCCTCGGCAGGGCGATCGAACCGTCGGCCTGTACCGTCGCCTGGCCGGCTAGCTCGGCCAAGGCGAAGTTGGTCTTGGCCACGGCGACCGAGGCGTCGGGGTGGGGCATCCGGCTTTGATAGCTCTGATCGATCGCAGCGGAGATCTCTCGCGGGGTCCGGCCCTGGACAAGGATTTCCTCGCCGTTGCCCAGGGTGATCCGCCCGTCGGGCCGGACGGTCACGGTGGTTTCCAATTTGGGGTCGCTCGGGAAACTGACCGTCAGCTCGTCGCCGCGCAGCACGCGGTATTCGGGGCCGCTCAGCGTCAGGTCGAATTGCAGCCGGTCCTGTGGCGCAAAACGCCAGCCGCCGGCTGGCGCGGGCAGCGGCAGGATCTGGACGCGGAGGCGGTCGGCCGGCGAGATCGCAAAGGAGATGCCCGGATGGGGCAAGAGGGCGCTGTCCGGAGACAGGGCGACGGGCGGCGCGCCGTTCTGGCGCAGGCGCACACCGGTGGGTGCGGCGCAGCCGGCGAGGAATAGGGCGGCGACGGCGAGCCGGAGCAGATACGCGTTCGAGGTGGTCATCGGAGTCTGGAAAGGGGGCGCACGGTGCGGCGGGAGGATCTCAGGGCGGCGTGCCCAGTTCGAGGGTCACGATCGACCACGGGGCCAGCCGGACCGGAATCGACAGGTCCACCGTCGTGCGTTCGAGGCGGATCGGATGGCCGCCGGGGCTGCGCGGCGGCTCCTGATAGAGCGCTGCGGGCACCTCGTCCGGCAAGTCGCGGCCGTTGTGGTCGGTGGGGGTCGGGGCGCTGAGGACCCACCCGGTGGCGGTCGAACCGGCCCGAAAGGGCCCGAGGTCGAGGCGCACGCGGTGGATGGTCGATCCACTCCGATTGATCAGGTTGACGAAGAGCCGGCGGCCGGATTCGTCGCGGGCGGCCGCCACGGTAACCTCGGGCACCTGGGGGTCGGGCGCGATCACGCCGACTCCGTCGGCTGAATACGTCGGACTGTCGATCTGTGCGGCGACCAGTTGCGTGCCGAAGTGGCGGGCGTACAGCTGGAGGACATAATAGGGAATCTTCGGCTGCTGGTCGAAACCCACCCAGCCCATCATGGTGCGGTCGGTGAATTTGAAGTAGTCGGCCACCGCGACCCGCGGTTGGCCGAGGAAGACCTGCATCATGCGTGCCAGGTACACCGCCGTGCCCATCGTCTTGATGTGGTCGACCCAGGCCGGATCGGTTGAAAAGAACGCCCCCCATTCCGTCACGGCGATGGCGATCGAACGGCCGCGCTCCCGGGCGGCGATCCGGGCGGATAAGGCACTCAGACTGCGATCGACGGCCTCCGGCGCGGCGAGGAGATTGCGGTAGACCCGGCCCACCTCGAGGCCGCTTTGGCCGATGATCAAGGGAAAGTAGTAGTGGACGGCGATTGCGTCCATCGCTCCGGCCGCCCGTTGCAGGAGGATATCCGACCAGTCCGGGTACGGTAGAGCGACCCGCGAGGCGTTGGCGGTTCCGATCGCGATCAGCTTGATGGCGGGGTCGGCCTGCCGCATGGCGGCGGCGAAACGCAGGAATCGGTCGGCGTAGACCGTGGGCGACACCGTGATGATCTTTTTGTCCGTCGGATTGCCCGGCAGATACAGTTCGTTGCCCACTTCCCACCAGGCGACGCCGGCCGGTTCGCTCAATCCATCGTCGGCTCGGGCGGCGTTGTCGGGTTGGTTGCAATAGGCCACCCAGGCCGCCGCTTCGGCCGGGTCCCCCGTGCCGGCGTTGACCGTGATGAGCGGGGCGGCGCCTGTGGCGCGGCAGAACCGGATGAACTCGGGTGTGCCGAAGACGTTGGCGGAGCGCCCGGCATCGGTGGGGTGCTCGCGCACCGGCCGGCTCTCGACCGGTCCGATGCCATCCCGCCAGTGGTAGAAATCCGACAGGGTGCCGCCCGGAAAGCGGAATTGGTCGATGCCTTGCTCCCGGGCGAGCCGGATCCATTCCGGATCGATCTGGCCATTGGGGCCGCACAGGCCGTCGGCGGAATTGAACCACTCGAGATTGGCGCCGAACAGGGTGCGGGGAATCGCGCGAATCGTTCGCTCCGGGAACACGCGGCAAACCAGCACCCGCGCGGAGAGCTGCGGGGCGACCGGCGGATCGGCTTCCCGCGCCGCGTGGCAGGCGGTGAATGCGAGGATCAACAGAACGGCCGGCCCGCGGCGAAAAGCGTGGAAGCGGCGGCGACTCATCGGACCAGGATGTCGTTGGCCACGGCGCCGCCGTCGGCGACGCGGAGGTGCTCGCGCAGGCGGCGGCTCCACGCGGCGACATGGGGCCGGTGCAGCATCGCGTCGTGGTCGCCGCCGGCGCTCAGGTATTGGGTGCCGCCCTGGGCCAGCCGTTCGTAGTAGCGGCGGGGATCGCGTTCGGGCCGGAGGCGCCGGAAGGATTCCTCGGCCAGGACGATCACGACGGCGCCGGAATACGGCTCCAGCCGATAGCGTTGGTGCATGGCCCGGGCCTGGTCGAAGGATTGGGCGATGCGCTGGCGCACGACGACCGTCCGGCGAAAATTGCGGACGCGCTCGCGCAGGTACCGACCTTGGTCGCGCAAAGACAATCGGAGGAACTTCCGTCCGTGGAAGACCAGGCGGTCCCAGCCCAGGATATCGTCGGAAAACACGTTGCTCACGGTCGGATCGAGCAACGCAAGCACGCCCACCGCTTCATCGCGCGCGGCCAATTGGCGGGCGACTTCCCAGGCGAGCAGCGAGCCGAAGCAGTGGCCGGCAACATGGTACGGACCGTGGGGTTGGATGCCTTGCATGATCCCGATAAAGTCGCCGGCGACCTCCTCCACGCTGGGAATCGGTCCGCTCTGGGCCACGGCGTCGAGTCCGGGGGCCTGCAGCCCATAGCACGGTCGTTCCGGGCCCAGTTCGTGCGCCAGGTCCTGGAACACGCTCGCGTCGCTGCCCCCGCCGGGAATGCAGAAGATCGCCGGATCGCCTCCGTTGGACTGCAGCGGCAGCGCCCGGCGGGGCGCGGGGCCGGCGGGCTGGGTCAACTGGGCGGCGAGGGCGGCCAGCGTGGGATGGATGTAAAGCGTGGCCAGGGGCAGATCGACGCCGAGTTCGCGTTTAATCCGGGCGAACAGGCGCGCGCCCAGGAGCGAGCGGCCGCCCAGGGAGAAGAAGTT
>CAZWMF010000448.1:0-3838 GCA_964634535.1 uncultured Opitutaceae bacterium
TCACCAGTCCGTACCCGGCGCCCGGGGGTGGGCACGAAAAGCTCATCGCGATGCGCCGGCATGGGGCGCGGGCGATCATCGTCGACCTGGGCGGTTCGTTCGCCAATTTCTGCGCGTCGAGCGCGGGCGTGTACATCGACTACGACATCAAGAGCCGCGCCAACCGCCTGAACCCGCTGTGGCTGCCGCCCGGCACGGTGCCCGACCCGGAGGTCCTGCGCTCGCGTGCCCTCTGGCTCGAAGGGCTGGTCACCGAACGCGGCCGGCGTTTGTCGGGCGACGACCTGGTCGTGCTGGAGGGGGCGCTGCGCCGGGCCTACTTCCGCGACCTGCAGGAGCCGATCTTCCTGCGGCAAGTCCGCGCCGCCCTCCTGCGCGACGAACGCGGCGCGGCGCTGGCCCACCGCCTGGCGCTGTGGTGCGAGGACGGCTCCTTCGCCAATTTGTTCGACGGCCCGTCGCAGATCGACTTTGACGCGCCGGTGGTGGTATTCGATCTGAAGCGCGTCGTGAACGACCAGCGCGACGCGGATCTGGCGCGGGTCATCTTCAATTCGATCGTGGGCGCGGTCTCGAGCTTGTCGCTCCAGCTGACCCGCGAACCGAAGTTCCTGACCTTTGACGAGGCCGGCCTGATGCTGAAGGACGAGGCCACCGCCGAATTCATGGAGTACTGCTTCCGGACCTTGCGCAAAACCGGGGTGTGCGTCTGCGCGATCTCCCAGGGCCTGGAAGATTTTCTCGTCCATGCCCGGGCCCGCAACGCGTTCGTCGGGGCGGCCGACAACCTATTTGTCCTGAAACAGGACAACTTCGACAAGGCCCGGTTGATCGCCCAGGAGAAGAATCTCGGCCCGGAGGAGCTCGGCCGGATGCAGGCCCTCGCCACGGTGCCGGGCAGCCACGCCGAGTTTCTGCTGGTGCAAAAGACCCCGCACGGCCAGCGCAGCCTGCATCTGCTGAGCGCGTCCACGCCGCTGAAGTACGCCTTCACGGCTAATTCGCCGGAGGATCGTCGCGCGCTCGCGGCCTACCAGGCGGCGGGCCTTTCCCGGGCCGACGCCATCCGACGCTTCGCGCGCGAACATCCCGGCGGCATCCTCTCCTCCCGCCTGCTCGAATCCGCGCCGGGGGCCCGCCCGCCATGACCGCCCGCCGATCCCGGTTTGCCGCCCTCCTGCTGCCGCTCGTCGTCGCCGCGTGCGCCGGCCCCCGCGCGATCGACCGGTCGGCCGCGCCGCCGGTCGACTCGCCCGCCGAGCAGGCCCGCCGCGAAGAGCGGCTCAAGCTCATGCAGCGGTACTGGCAGGAGCGCACGGGCGCCACGCCAGCCGGCGACGGCCACGCCACCTGGCCCGCGCCGGACGGGCCGCTCACCTATCCGGCGGGCACGTACGACGGGCTGCGCTTCGCGCCCCGGGTGACCGACGAGCCCGGCCTGGGCGAACCGGTCCGTTGAGCCCATGAACCTGCGAACATGCGGCTGCCGCCTCGCACTGGCGGGTCTCGCCCTGGCCTGGCCGCGGCCCAGCCGCGCCCTGTTTGGCGCAGGCGACATCGTGTTCGATCCGGCCAATGTCGCACAGACGATCAATGTCCTGCACCAGGTGCAGCAGGAGGTGGACACGCTCGGCTCATTGCTGGGCGTCTCCACGCGGCAATTCGATCAACTGGTCCAGCTCACGACCGCGATGGGCAGCGCCACCGTGTCCGGGCCGGGCGCCGTCCCGCCTCCGGCCGACCGACTGCAGACGTTGCTGCAGGGCGTACCCGGCCTCCAAAACCAGACGGCAAGCGGCCTGCTGAATCCGACCGGCCAGCTCGACGCGTTTCTGGGCCTGCCGCTTTCCGGTTGGATCACGGCCGTCGAGCACCCCTTGACTTTCTATCGCCAGGTCCTGGTCGCCCCGGCCATCGAGCGGGCCGGCGGCGCGGCCGGCCTCGACAGCGGGACGGTCGCCTATCTCCAGCAGTACGCCGGAGTCTCGGCCGAGGATCAATTCACCGCCGGCACACACCTGGCGGGCGACCTCGCCCAACTGATGGCCGCGGACTGGCTCGCCGGCGCCCGGGAACGCCGGCTCAATCTCCAGGCGCTCGCCGCCGGCGGCCAGGCCGCCGAGGCCCAGGCCGGCGCCGCCCGCACTCAGGCCGACCAGCAGAGCGCGCAGGCGCAACTGGCCGCGACGACCAATCGCATCCTCCTGGAGACCGCCGCCCAGCACGCCGCCGCCCTGGAGGCGCAGGTGCGCACCGCGGGTGCCCAGCAGCGGCTGCAGGCCGACGACAACGCCGCCCGCCGCGACGCCGCGGAGATGGCGCTCGACGGCTCGGACTGACCCATGGACCCGGCAAGCGCGGCGGTGGGCGGCACGACGATTTCCGCGGGCCTGGCCGACGCGCAGGCCCAACTCGGCCAGGCCCTCGGGGCCGGAGCCGGTTTCGGCGGGGACAGCGTCGCCCAATACGCCGCCGCCTACCGGTCGAGCGGCGGCGGCCCCACCCTGGCGCTCCTCGGCTTCAATCCGTTCACCGTGGTCGCCACCGGCGAATTCCACACGCTGTATTGGGGCGCGATCGTCGCCTTCCTCGGCATCATGGCGATCATCGCCTTCCAGCACGTGCTCAACGGTCGCTACGCCGTGCGCGGCCGCCATCCCCTGAACGGGCTCCTCCAGGTCTACTTTCGCCTGGCCGTCGGCGTCCTGCTGATCGCCAACCTGCCGCTCGTCTACGGTGCGCTCATGACCGTCAATCGGGTCCTGACCGACGGAATCCAGGCGATGGCGAGCGCGTCGCTTACGAGCCTGCTGCAAACCGGCGGCGTCGGCACGCTGACGCTGGGCCAGATGCGCTCCGACGCCATCCGGCGGGCGGCTGCCCGCCGGGTGATCGCTCTTTACCCGAGCGGCGCCACCCGGGCGGAAATGGTGCAGGTGGGCCTCTGGTACAATGCCACGGCGCAGGCCGTCAATGCCCGGCTGAGCGCGTCCGCAATGCCCGGCCAACTGCCGACGCTGGACGCGGCGGTATGGACCGACACCACGACGCCCGACGACCGCGTGGTGGCCACGATCGGCCGGGCGGTCGTGCAAAACTTCGGCGCGCTGCTGGCTGATCTCGGCTCGCTGCCGGCCGACGGCGGACCGCTCGCCCTCGCGTTCCCGGCGTCCGGCTCGTCCTCGCTGAACCTGCTATCGGCCGCCTTGAGCGCGGACGACGCCCAGGCGGCCCAGGCGCTCGCCTTGCCCGCGACGCCGTCGAGCAACGCCGACTTCGAGGCCGCCCGCCAGCTCTACGGTCAGCAGGTCCAGGCGGACACGCTCACCTACCTCGATGCCCAGATCCTCCCGGTATTGGCCGCAGCCCCCGACTTGGCGGACCGGGCCAAGGCCTGGTTTTCCGAAGCGGTCGAGCACGCGGCCAGTGCCGCCGGCGGCTTCATGTCGGCGTGGCGGGCCGGCGTCGACTGGCTGGGGCGAGGCATCGGCGTGACCTTGACGCGCATGGTCGCCTTTTTCTTTGCCGCCGGGACCGGCGCGATGATCGAGGTCGAACTGTTCATGCTGGTCCTGGTGGTGCCCCTCTGGCTCCTGCCGGCCACGGAGAACGCGTTCTTCGGGGTCCTGCGCTCGCTCGTGGCGCTCGCGCTGGCCGCACCGGCCTACCAGTTCATCATGCTCTTCGTCGACGCCCTGATGGCCCTGATCCTGCGCTACCTGCTCCTCGGGCCGCTGGGCGGCGGCGCTTCCGGGCCGGCGGCGGCGGCCGGCAGCGCGGCCACGCTGCTCGCCGTCGTGGCGAGCGGGGGCGAGCTCCTCATCCTCGTGATGGCCTG
>CAZWMF010000449.1:0-3837 GCA_964634535.1 uncultured Opitutaceae bacterium
GAAAGGATGACGACTTTGTCCTCCTCGTGGCGCGGGGTGACGATGTCGCTTTGGCCGGGCCGGCGCCGGTCGAGCTCGGCCTGAATTTCTTCGAGGGTGATGGGCAGCCGAGCGGGGCAGCCATCGATCACCACGCCGACGGCCGGCCCATGGCTTTCGCCCCAGGTTGAGATCGTGAAAAGTTTGCCGAAGCTGTTGGGCATGCGCGACTGACGAGCATCCCCGGATTTGGATCCGGGAGCAAGCCTGAGACCGGATCGCAGGGAACTGAGTCGGGGAAGCGGCAGTCCGACGCAACTTTGGCTGGGGCCCCGCGTCTTGCACAACACCTTTACAAGCCAGCTCACTTAGCTTTTTATCCTCATTTCCGGGCGGTCCTTACGGTTATCCGCCAGTTGCAATCCACTCCGATGATCCTCCGCACCGTCCGCCTCTGTTTTGCCGCCGGCCTGCTCGCGGCCGCCTGGGTTGCCCATGCACAGCCGATCCCCCGACCGATGTTGCCGATCGGGCGGCCGAGTCCGAACGATGCCCAGAGCATCATCAAGCCCGGCCGCGAGCAGATGATGAACAAGTACGTCATCCAGGGCGGAGACGTGGACAGCGTCCTGCAGACATTGCAGCTGTACACCGGTCGAATCGTTATCCACCCGACGGCGCTACCGCCCGGCTCGTACACGATCAATGTGGATCATCCGATCCCCATGAGCGAATTCATCCTGGCGTTGGAAACCCAGCTTTTTGAGAACGGGATCGCGGTCATTCCGATGGGCAAGGACTTCCTGAAGGTGGTGCCGCTCATCAACGCAAAATCCGAGGCGCCGGAATTCATCGAGGGCTCGACGCTCGGCTATCCGCCGAGCAATCGGGTGGCTACCAAACTGTTCCAGCTTCGATTCTTGCGGGCGAACGAGCTCTTCCAGGGCGGCCCGTCCGGCGGGTTCACCGCGATGCTGAGCAATTCCATGGGCAATCCGGTCGTCGTGCTGGACAAGTCCAACTCAGCCCTGGTGACCGACAGCATCAGCAACCTGCAGCGGATCGAACTGTTGGTTGAAAAGATCGACCAGCCGAACCTGGCGGGCTTCACCACGCAGTTCTATCCGCTGCACAACAGCAAGGCGAGCGATGTCGCGAGCCGGCTCCACGCGCTCTTGACCGGGCCTATCGCTTCCCATCTGGGCACGTCCACCACGTATAATGCGGACGATCGCACGAACCAGTTGATCGTTATCACCGATCCGCGCGAACTGCCGTTCTTTGACGATCTGGTTTCCAAGTTGGACATGGCTTCAGCGCCGAATACGCGCACCGAGGTGATTCCGTTGCAGCACGCAGACGCCACCAAACTCCAAACCCTGCTGGCGAGCGTGATTTCCGGACAAGTGGCGGCGGCCCAAAAGGCCAGTTCCAGCGGTCCCCGGCCGGGCGAATTGGCCACGGTCAATCCGACCACGATGGGCACCGCTCCGGGGGCGGCCCCGATTGCGGCGTCGCCGGCCGTCGCGGCGGCACTAAAACAGGCGTCGGCCACGGCATTTTCCGAATATGCTTCGGTGGTCGCGGACGAGCGGAGCAATTCGGTGGTGGTCTCTGGAACGGCCGACGACGTTCGGCTAATGCGCGATCTGGTCGACCAGTTGGATCAAGCCCTGGCCCAGGTTCGCATCCAGGTGATCATCGCCCAAGTCAGCCTGAACGACTCCGACATCAGTGGGATTTCTGCCCTGAACTTGACCGTGGGCAAAGCCCCCAACGGCGGTACGTCCATCACCAGTTTCTCGGGTGCACCCGGCACCTCCACAACAACCGGCACGCCGTCCAGCATCGCGGGCTGGGATTTCACTAACGGAATCGTCAACCCGCTTTCCTTCAATGCGGCACTAAATCCAACCTCGGCCGGAGAAAAAACCCGCGTTCACGTTTTGTCTGCCCCCGTCATCGTAACCGCGCACGCCCAAGCCGCGGACTTCACCTCTACGCAGCAAGTGCCCGTCATCAACGGCATTCAAAATACACTTGGCGCGACCACCGCCGGCAGTGTCCAGACCGAGACGTCTCAATACATCAATATTGGCATCGATCTCAACGTCACCCCCCTCATCGGTAACAACGGGGACATCCAACTCCAGATTGATCAGAAGGTAGATTCGATTGCCAGCTACACCTCGATCAACGGGAACCCCCAGCCGAATATCGCCCACAATGAGGCCAAATCCTACGTGACTCTGAAGAACGATCAGATGATCGTTTTGGGCGGCATGCAGGAGACCACAAAGTCGTCCGACCAGGACAAAATCGGCTTCATCTATCAAATTCCGATCCTGACCCAATTGCTGGGCGGCCACACCGACAAGCTCATACGCACGGAACTGCTCTTCTTTATCCGCCCGCATATCATCACGCTGGAGGAGGCGTCAGCCGACACCCAGCGGCGAATCAACGAGATGTCGAGCAACGGTGAAATAAATCAATTCTTGCAGGACCCGAAGCCAAAGCCGGACAGCAAACCCAAGAACTTCCTCGACCGGTTCCGAACCGACTAGGCGATGTCGCTTGCACTCGAAGAATTCCTGCCGGCGACGCTGTCCGCCCGGTTGACCGACGAACAGCGGCAAGCGGTGGCCGAGGCCCCGCGAGGCGGCCGGCTGCTCCTTCTCGCCGCCGCAATCGGCAAGCCTGAACCCGAGGCGCTGAACGCCCTGGCGGAAGCCTCCGGGCTGCCCATCGCGCTCAATCTCGAACCCGATCCCAAGGCCCGCGGCCTCTTGCCGGCGCGGCTGGTCCACGAGTATCAGGTGATCCCTATCCGCCGGGGCCCGGCCGACGCGGACGGCGGCGCCGAGGTCACGCCGGCGACACCCTTGCACATCGCGAGCGCTTGGCTGCCCGACGCGGCGATGGCCGAGTGGATCCGCACCTTTACCCCGCGGCCCGTGACCTGGCACTTGGCGGTGCCGGAACGGGTGCATCAGCTGATCATCGAGAATTTTGGCGTCGGCTCCCAGTCGCTCGAGGATAGCGACGACGGCTACGTCGCGCCCGAGGCGCAGAACCAAGCCGAGGAGGTGGTCGACGAGGACGCCGCGGTCGTGCGGTTCGTCAGCGACGTGATCAGCCAGGCGATCGACGACCAGGCGACCGACATTCATTTCGAGCCGCAGGAGGGCCAGCTGCGGATCCGCTACCGGGTGGACGGCCTGCTCGTGCCGGTGCCGCTGCCCGAAAATTTGCTCCGGTTTCAGGACGCGATCATCTCGCGCCTGAAGATCATGGCCCGGCTGAACATCTCCGAGCGGCGCCTGCCGCAGGACGGGCGCATCAATTTCAAGAGCGGCACCAATGTCCTCGATATCCGCGTCTCGACGATTCCCACGATCTACGCCGAGTCGGTGTCCTTGCGCCTCCTGAACCAGAAGAAGGAGGCCTTCACGATGGACCGCCTGGGTATGAGCCAGGAGGAGCAGGCCCAAATCAATCTGATCCTCGACTACCCGCACGGGATCGTCCTGGTGACGGGTCCGACCGGCTCGGGCAAGAGCACGTCGCTCAACGCATTCCTGCGGAAGATCAATTCGACCGAGCTGCGCATCATCACGATCGAAGACCCGATCGAGTACGAGGTGCCCGGCGTCAACCAGATGCAGGTGAAGCCGGAGATCGGACTCACGTTCGCCGATGCGCTGCGCCACGTTCTGCGCCAGGACCCCGATGTGATCATGGTCGGCGAGATCCGCGACAAGGACACGGCGGAGATCGCGATCCGCGCGTCCTTGACCGGCCACCTGGTGTTTTCGACGCTGCACACGAACGACGCGCCGGGCGCGATCACGCGCT
>CAZWMF010000450.1:0-3825 GCA_964634535.1 uncultured Opitutaceae bacterium
GCGCCAAAGGCCGGGATGATGACGATGTCGTCCGGCGTCAGGTCGTCCCAGCGCAGCCGCACGCCGGGGGCGTCGTGGGCCGGCCGGCCGTCGACCGCGTAGGGTTGGCCCTTGTCGGTTTGCAGGTAGCGCAGGCCGCGGCGCAAGAGGTCCTCGTTGACGAAGGGGTTGTGGATCAGTTCCGACAGCATGAACACCCGCCGGCCGGGATTCTCGGCGAGGGTTTCGTAGGCTCGCTCAATCGCATTCTTGACCCCGAGACAGAAGCCGAAATGGCTGGGGATGACGTGCCGGACGGCGCCGAAGTCGAGAATGATGGGGGCCGAGGCCATGCGCTCGTGGCGGCGGGCAAGGGTCTTGATCGCCGAAAACAGCCGCGACTGGTACAACCTGGCGGCGGACGGGTCCTGGGCGTAGATGAGGGTATTGCGCTCTTTTTCCGGCCGGAACTTGTAGATGAAATCGCTTTCGCCGAGATGGAGGTAGGGGACCTCGATCAGGTGCGGATCGAGTCGGGCCAGGAGGACGGCGAGGTCCGGCGACAGGCGCTCCGGCTCCGCTTCCAACCGCTCGATCGGCTCGAAGGCGAGGTCGGATTCAGCCGGTTCCGCGCCGACCTGGACGAAATGCACCCGGCAGAGCTGCTCGGCGGTCTCCACCACGAAAAACTCCCCCGGGGGCGTATGCGCGGGAAAGGCCTCCGCCAGCCGCGCTAGCGCGGTCGCGAGGTCCGGCCCGGTGAACGCGGGCTCGACCGACGCGCCTCGGCGCCGGACCGCCAGGTGATTGCTCGCGTTGAACGCGAGGACGCAATGCCGCTCGACCGCGGACGGGCCGGGGGCGGCCTCCCGGGCGCTATTCCCCATTATCGTCGTCCTCGTCGTCGTCGAGCGAACCGGTGGGCATGCCCTCGAAGAAACCCTCGCGCTCGAGCACCGCCATGACGCCGGAGACGATCCGGGCCCGCTCGGTCGGCGGGACGCCGGGGTAGTCGGCCGTGATCTGTTCCTCGATGCCGGCCCGGGCCTGGACGCGGTTGCTCGCTGCGGCTAGAAATTCGTCCGCCGAATCGGCGATGGCGTCGATGATGGCCTTTGGGTCCACGGGCTCTGCGAGTGCACTCCGAACCTACGCCATCGGCGGGCGGTTGCCAGGGTTTTCTCGTCGGCCGGTGCGGCCGGCGCGCAAGACCACGATAAGCGTCGAACGGGCGGTCGCCTGCTTCAGAAACCCGGCCGGCCGGAATTCAAGCGGGCAGGCCGGCCCGCAAGACGGTGGCCAGTTTCGCCGTGTCGCGGCCGCCGCCCATCGCGAAATCGGGCTTGCCGCCGCCTTTTCCGCCCAGTTGGGCGCTGAGCGCGTTGACGAGCTTGCCGGCCTGGTGGCCCGCGGCGATTGCCCCGGGCGTGCAGAAGGCCACCACCGCGGCCTTCTCGCCGAATGCGCTGCCGAGAATGACCACGCCTTCGCCGAGTTTGGCCGCCACCTGGGCGCCCAGGGCCCGCAGGGCTTCCGGATTCTCCGCCGTCACTTCGGCCGAGACGATCCGCAGGGACCCGCGCGCCACGGCGGCGGCCGCCAGGGCATCGGCTTGTCCGGCCGCCGCCTTTTGCTCGAAGGCTTTGAGCCGCTTTTCGAGGTCGGCCTTTTCCGCGAGAATCGCCTCGATGCGCTGGTCGAGCGCCCGGGGGTCGGCGTGCAGGCGGGCGGCGACGAAGTCGACCGCATTGAACGCGGCGCTGGCGGCGCGATAGGCGGCCGCGCCGGCCACCGCCTCCAGGCGGCGGGTGCCGGCCGCGATGGCGCTCTCGTGCATGATTTTGATGAGGGCGATCTCGCCCGTGGTGGACACGTGGGTGCCCGCGCACAGTTCGCGGCTGTACCCGCCGATGTCGACTACCCGGACGATCTTGCCGTATTTTTCGCCGAAGAACGCCAGGGTGCCCTCGGGCTTCCGGTCGAATTCGACCTCGCTGGTTCGCACCGGATCGTTGTCGAGAATCTTGGCGTTCACGAGCTCTTCGATTTCGCGCAGCTGCGCCGGCGTGACCGCCTCGAAATGCGCGAAGTCGAAGCGCAGGTGCTCGGGGTGGTTGAGCGAACCGGCCTGACGCACGTGGGTGCCGAGCACCTTGCGCAGCGCCCAGTGGAGGAGGTGCGTCGCGCTGTGGTGGCGTTGAATCGCGCGGCGGCGCGGCAGGTCGACCGCGAGCGTGGCCGTGCGGCCGCGGGGCTCGCCGGGGGGCAGCGGCGCGCCCAGCTTGTGCCAGTGGCGGCCGGCCTTGTCCTTGATCGTGTCGGTGATCGGCAGGGCGGTTCCGTCCAGGAGCACGCTGCCCTGGTCGCCGACCTGGCCGCCCATCTCGCCGTAAAAGGGCGTCTGGTCGAAGACGAGAAAGGTGTCGGTCCCCGTGCGCACGACGTCGACCACGCGGGCCGACTGGGCGGTGGCGCCCACCAGATCGTAGCCGACGAAGGCGGTGGGCGTCTGGTCGACCGCGGCCTCGCCCTCGGTGGCGGCCACGACGATCTCGCGCTTGTGCGAGGCGCGGCCGCGCTCCTTTTGCTTGGCCATTTCGGCCTCGAAGCCGGCCCCGTCGACCGTCAGACCGCGCTCCGCCGCGAGGACTTGCGTGAGGTCGAGCGGAAAGCCGTAGGTATCGTAGAGTTCGAAGGCCACCGGGCCGGGGATGTCGGCGATCGCCGCGCCGCCCGCGCGCCGCTCGATCGCCTCCGCCGCCTGCTTGTGGAAGATGGCCAGCCCGCGTTCCAGGGTGCGGCCGAACGATTCCTCTTCGGAGCGGATCACCCGGTGGATGATCGCCTGTTGCTGGGCGAGTTCCGGGAAAACCGGCCCCAGCGATTCCACGACCGGGGTCACCAACTGTTCAAAGAAGCCGACCTCGAGCCCCAGGCTCTTCCGGCCATAGAGGATGCCCCGGCGCAGGATCCGCCGGATGACATAATTGCGGCCCTCGTTGCCCGGCAGGATGCCGTCGGCGATGGCGCAGGCGACGCAGCGGGCGTGGTCGGCCAGGACGCGAAAAGCCACGTCGATCCGTTGCTGGTCGGTGAGTGCGGTGCGATCGGACGGGACCGTCGCCTGATAGGTCTGGCCGGACAAGCGGGCGATCGCCTGGAAAAGCGGCGCAAACACGTCGGCCGCATAATTCGACGGGTCCTTGCGAAAATCGCGGAAGCCGTCGGTCGAGGCGTAAATGCCGGCCACGCGCTCGAAGCCCATCCCGGTGTCCACATGCTTGGCCGCGAGCGGAGAGAAGGTGCCGTCGGCATTGGCGTTGAACTGGATGAACACGTGGTTCCAGATTTCGATGCAGCGCGGCGAACCCGCGTTGACCAGCCGGCGCCCGGCCTCTTCCTCGTCGTCGGCCAAGAGGTTGAAGTGGATTTCCGAACACGGGCCGCAGGGCCCGGTGTCGCCCATCATCCAGAAATTGTCCTTTTTGTTGCCGGGCACGATGTGCCGCTCGGGATCGAGGCCGGCCCGGGAGAAGATGCCGCTCCAGATGGCGTGGGCCTCGCGGTCGAAGTCGGCCGGATCGCCCCTGGCCGGATCGGGCGAATACACCGTGGCGAACAGCCGCTTGGGCGGGATGCCCCAGACCCGCGTGATCAGGTCCCAGCCCCATTCGAGCGACTCGCGCTTGAAGTAGTCGCCGAACGACCAATTGCCCAGCATCTCGAAGAAGGTGTGGTGGTAGGTGTCGAAGCCGACGTCCTCGAGGTCGTTGTGCTTGCCGCCCGCCCGAATGCACTTCTGCGTGTCGGTCGCCCGCGTGTCCCGCGCCGGCCGCGCGCCGGCCC
>CAZWMF010000451.1:0-3803 GCA_964634535.1 uncultured Opitutaceae bacterium
GCGCAGAGCGACTGCATGTGCCGTTTCTCGCCGTCGTCGCGGCGGTCAAAGCGCTGCGTCATGAAGTGCCTCCGGCCGTTCTCTTCCAAGAGACGGCAAGGGGACATCGTTATGCCCGCCGCCCGGGCCATCTGAGAATATGCGTATTCGATGACCCCGTAACTTTTCGAATCGGCCATCTCCTTGTCCCGGTTGCCGGTGACGCCGTCGAACTTCAGGAGCCAATAGGTGAAGCCCGGGCCCGCCTGAACCTGTCCGGAACGAACCTCGTCGGTCTCGCGATTCCATGCGATGATCGCCTTCGCGCGCGCGCCGCCGGCGGACGTGCCCACGCGCAAGATTTCCTTGAGCGCGCGTTCTCGGCTTGCTCCGGAAAAACTCGCTGTCAATTCGCCGCGGTGTTGGAGGATCTCCGAAGCCAACCGAACCAGCGCATCGAGCTCGATCTTCGCGACTTTCTGCGGGCGCGGTCCTTTCGCGGGCACAAACTCGAGGGCGCCCATTCCCCGCGTGCCCGTGTAGCAGAGGCGCTCCACGGAACTGAATTCCTCGGGCAACCGGCCTTGGGTCGAGAGCCAAGTTTCGATCAGAGCGTTGCCCCATTTGTCCGGTAGAGAATCGGCCAGCAATCCTGGCAGTCCCTTGAAAGTCAGCGGCGCCAGCTCTGGAAAAGAATAAACGCGATCGCTCAGCGGCATCACGAGCGGCGAAACCTGGATTCCGCTCTTCGCGAAGTCCGGGTCGTATTGGAAGCTCGCAAAAGCGTTCCCGTTGTCCAAAGACACCGCGCCGATGACGCGGCCCCAAAGCTTAACTTCGGCGATCATGGAGGAACGCTGCGACTACCGATACCGTTGACCGAGCGGACTGGGCGATGGCTTCGCTTTCATGCTTCGGCGCCGGCTTTTCAAATCAGCGGGAGTCGGCCCATTCCCATTTGCTACCGGCGGGCGGTGGGGCGCGCTTGCCGGAAGCCCGCTTGCGGATCCCGCGTTGCCGTCGCGCCTGGGCGATTGGGCTCGGCCCGGGCTCAGGCAGGAAAGTCTCGAGGCGTTCGACCAATCCCAACGCACGGCAAACCCGCAGGAAAGCCGAGAGGAGCGCGGTACTTTGCCCAGACTCAAGCCGCTCCAAGGTCCGCTTTGAAACCCCCGCCAGATTTGCCAGCGCGGCCTGCGTAAGATTCCGATCAAGCCTCGCACCGGCAATCCGTTGGCCGACCTCTTGAAGTAGGGCTGCGTCGGAAAGCTGAGCTCTGAACTTCATAAGTCGTCAAATATGACGACTAATTGATGATTTACAATGATATTCGCCAAATATGGCGAATAACGACAAATCCAAAATTAGCCGCGTCTATCCACCCTCGCTGACCTTTCGGTAACTCACTATTCAGAAATGCGATAGGTTTGGTTTTCGTTAGCTTGCGCTGCCGGCCAAGTCATACCGGGCCCCGCCGTGATCGGGATCGTCGGCGACTCCACTGGAGGGTTTCTCAGCTTATCTGGGGGGCCCGCCTTCGCTGCGCTACGGCGGGGCAAACGTTTCGCAATGCGAAACGTTTGCCTACCGCACCAGCAACACCTGCAGGAACTCGATAACCTTGGCCGGTATCTCCTTCGTAGCCGGATAGTGGGCCGCTACGTTCACCAAAAACACATCGCCCGGCTTGGCCGAATCAGGAATCGTTCCGGAAACCTCGAAGGTGGTGGTCTTCCCTTTTTCCGGATTCAGGATGTATTCATCGTTCCGGGCATTAAGGGTTCCCCCGTCCTTGAGTACGACCTTCGTCCCCAGATTGATATTCGACAGGGTCGACCGCAAACTGGGCAGTAGGTAAAGCGGCTGGTTGGGCCGAACGCCGGCCGCCCGGACGACATTCGCCACCTCCTTGACCTTTGGCGCATTATGCCAAGCCACCGGAACATAGTGGGTTTGAACCCGAATCCCCACCTGAGCCGCGCCAAACAGGCGGTCGATTCCGCCCAGCCCCAGGCCGACGCGGAAAGGCAGGCTGGCGCTAACCCATTGGGAATCCGTATTCCGCCAGGCCGAGCAACTGGGTTTTCCGGAGACATTGCTCAGCGCCAGAAGTTCGGCCGCGGTCGTGGCATTGCTGCAGACCCCGGATATGGCGTTATAGACACTGACGGCCGCACAGTTGTGGATCGACGGAAAGGCCGCCGACTGCCCGCTGATAAAGTTGACCGACGACGTCACGACGAGCGAGCCGCCCCGCGGAATGATCAGGCCGGTCTGCGTGTCCAGGAGAACGGCGTCGACGCCGGCTCCGCCTGGCACTTCCCAGAAACTCACCGCCGTATTGACGGCATCGGTGTCGGGATCGTCGTTGTGTATCACCGCTTGGAAGCCGTAGGCGGTATTCGGCTGCAATAGCGTGGCGCCACCCGGATCGAGGGTGGTGACCGGCAAACCCGTAACCAAGTCGATGAGGATGATATCCGGACTTTGGTACCCGCCCACCACATACGGCCAGGGCAGAACCACCGGGCTCTTGTAAAAGGCGAACGCATACGGGTCATCGCCTTGCGCGGCGATGAGTTGGGTTGGATCCGCACCGACCGCGGTGGCCCCGTCCGTGTATAGGATACCCCACTTGTCGAAGGTGCGATTCGTCGGCGTGCCGGACGGATAATTGAGCGAGGGATTGAGCGCTTGAATCGTCTCCGCCGAATCCGTCGTGTCGACGTAGCCCTGGACGTTTCCATTGGTCGTTTCGGCTGGGTTGGGCGTGCCGTCGGGATCGGCGACGCTGACAAACGTGTCGTCCACCAGACTACCGAGCGTCTCGTCAAAGGCATCGATGGTCGCGGCTGATCCACCTCCGCCTCCGCCGCCGCCGAGTTGGACGTAGACCACCAAGACGACGATATTGGCGTTGCCCACCGTCCCGGTCGGCGTCGGCACGGCTGCGGCCGGTGGAACCGGGGGAAACCAGGTGCTGCCGCCCTCGATGCATCCGGAAACGCTTAAAAAGGCCAGGGCGTAGGTGTTGCCGTCGGAACCGAGAAAACTGGACGGGGGCACATCCGGCTGGAACGTGCTGCCCTCGACCAAGGATAGCGGAGTCGTGGCCTGCACTCCGGGAATGCCGAGAAACGCGCTCGCCGGCGCGGTGCGCGGCTGGCGCGTATGCGAGCCAACGGAAGCGAAGTAAACATACTGCGTGGTGGTCGTTTGCATGATTGGGGTCTCCAGTTATTAGCTTCCGGGTCCGCGGCGGGTCGGTGCGACCGGACGACGGATCTGCGCGGCTCGAATCCAGCCGCACGATACAGCACTAGGCCGTGTCCGGCCCCACGAAAGGGCGCTGAATCAACTTAAAAGTTGATTCTTTGGGCTTGCGCTCGACCAAGTATCGAAAACTCCATCACGCGGACACCGCCGCCGTTTTTGCCACGCCAAATGCCAGGGCTTCCCGGATGCCCGGCGTTTTACCTTCTCTCCGCTTCCGCGATGCCTTAGAACCGGGCGTGCGCCGAATCAGAAATCTTCGGGGACATCCAGCCAATCAACATGAACAAACTGTCGCTCGGACTCTGCGTCCTAATGGCCGGGGCCCGGTGTCTCGGCGCGCCGGGCTACCTCAAGATTGGCGACGCCGTGTTTGTGCGCGCGTACGCGCCGCCCGAGACCCGGCGGCGGGCTATACGACGAGCCGGCTGACTTCCGGTTGACCCCGAATAGCCACCGCCTTATCCAATTCGCTGCACGTCAACCCCCGAGCGATATCCGCCCGCTCCATTCGAACCCCTGTCCGGCGCGAATTGCCTCCAATCTCACGC
>CAZWMF010000452.1:0-3796 GCA_964634535.1 uncultured Opitutaceae bacterium
CCGGCCTCTACGGCATGCTGATCTTCGTCGTCCTGGCCGTGTTCATCGCCGGCCTGATGGTCGGCCGCACCCCGGAATATCTCGGCAAGAAGATCGAGGCCTACGACGTGAAGCTCGTCGTCCTGGTCCTGATCGTGCTTTCCGGCACGGTCCTGGGCTTCACCGCCTGGGCGGCGCTCGCCGACTGGGGCAAGGCCGGCCTCAACAATGCCGGCCCGCATGGCTTCAGCGAGATGCTCTACGCCTTCAGTTCGGCCGTGGGCAACAATGGCAGCGCCTTCGCGGGGCTGACGGCCAACCCGGCCGACGGCAATCCGCACTGGGACATCACGCTCGCCCTGGCGATGCTCATCGGCCGCTTCCTCATGATCGTGCCGATCATGGCCCTGGCGGGCAACCTGGCCGGCAAGCGCCTGGTCCCGGACAGTTCCGGCACGTTTCGGGTCGAAGGCATCACATTCATCTTCCTGCTGATCGGCACGGTCGTGCTGGTGGGCGCCCTGACCTTCCTGCCGGCGCTGGCCATGGGGCCGGTGATCGAACACTTCCTCATGCGCGTCGGCACCCTCTTTTGATCTGAACCCCCCATGTCCGCCAAAACCGTATCCCTTTTCGACCGCGCGATCCTGACCCAGGCCACGGTTGACTCGTTCAAGAAGCTAAATCCGCGCCTGCAGGTCAAAAACCCGGTGATGTTCGTCACCCTGATCGGCGCGCTGCTGACCTTCTGGCAGCTGTTCGTCTCGCGCGATCCGTTCAGCTATGTGCTCCAGGTCGCGCTCTGGCTCCTGTTCACGGTCATCTTCGCCAATTTTGCCGAGGCGGTGGCCGAGGGCCGCGGCAAGGCTCAGGCCCGGGCGCTGCGCGCCTCGCGCAAGGCTCTGGTCGCGCAGCGCCGGCACAGCAGTGGGCGCGTGGAGCAGGTCGACGCCACCCAGCTGCGCCGCGGCGACGTGGTCGCGGTGGCGGCCGGCCAGGTCATTCCCGGCGATGGCGAAGTGATCGAAGGGGCCGCCTCGGTCGACGAGTCGGCGATCACCGGCGAATCGGCGCCGGTCATTCGGGAAACCGGCGGCGATCGCAGCGCGGTCACCGGCGGGACCACCGTTCTGTCCGACCATCTGCTCATTCGCATCACCGCCGGTCCGGGCGAGGGCTTCCTCGACCACATGATCAGCCTGGTCGAAGGCGCCCGGCGCCAGAAGACGCCGAACGAAATCGCCCTCACGATCCTGCTTTCGGCCCTGACCCTGATTTTCCTGATGGTCATCATCACGCTGCGGCCCTTTGGCACCTTCGCCGGCGTTCCTTTCTCGATCACGGCGCTGATCGCCCTTCTGGTGTGCCTCATCCCGACCACGATTGGCGGCTTGCTGAGCGCGATCGGCATCGCCGGCATGGACCGGTTGCTGCAGCGCAACGTGCTCGCGATGAGCGGCCGGGCGGTCGAGGCGGCCGGCGACATCGATGTCCTGCTGCTCGACAAGACCGGCACGATCACGATGGGCAACCGCATGGCCTCCGAATTCCTCCCGGCTCCCGGCGTGTCCCCGGAGCGTCTGGCCGAGGCCGCCCAGTTCGCGTCGCTGGCCGACGAGACGCCCGAAGGCCGGTCGATCGTGGTATTTGCCAAGGATCGGTTCAAGCTGCGGGCCCGCGATCTCCAGTCGACTCACGCGGTCTTCGTGCCCTTCACCGCCCAGACGCGGATGAGCGGCGTCGATCTCGCGGCGGCGGACGGCCAGCCGGCCCGGTCGATCCGCAAAGGGGCCGCCGACAATGTCCGCGCCTGGGTGGAAAGCGCCGGCGGCGCGTATCCGTCGGCGGTGGCCGAAGCCGTCGCCCAGATCGCCCGGCAAGGCGGCACGCCGCTCGTCGTAGCCGAGGATCGGACGGTCCTGGGCGTCGTCTACTTGAAGGATATCATCAAGGGCGGAATCAAGGAGCGCTTCGCCCAACTGCGGGCGATGGGCATCCGCACGGTCATGATCACCGGCGACAACCCGCTGACGGCGGCGGCCATCGCCGCCGAAGCCGGGGTGGACGATTTTTTGGCGCAGGCCACCCCCGAGATGAAGCTCGCGCGCATCCGCGACGAGCAGGGCCGCGGCCACCTCGTCGCGATGACCGGCGACGGCACGAACGACGCGCCGGCTCTGGCGCAGGCCGACGTCGGCGTGGCCATGAACACCGGGACCCAGGCGGCCAAGGAGGCGGGCAACATGGTCGACCTCGACTCGAGTCCGACCAAGCTCCTCGACATCGTGGAGATCGGCAAACAGATGCTGATCACCCGCGGGGCCCTGACCACCTTCAGCATCGCCAACGACATCGCCAAGTATTTTGCGATCATCCCGGCCATGCTGGTCGGGGCCTTCCCGGCGATCGCCCCGTTGAACGTCATGCGCCTGGTCTCGCCGTCGAGCGCGATCCTGAGCGCGGTGATCTTCAATGCCCTGGTCATCATCGCCCTGATTCCCCTCGCCCTGCGCGGCGTCGCCTACCGGCCGATCGGCGCCACGGCCATCCTGCGCCGCAATCTGCTCATCTACGGGCTGGGCGGCATCCTGATCCCCTTTGTCGGCATCAAACTGATCGATGTTCTGATCAACGCCTTGCATTTCGTCTGAGCCCATGAAAACCCTGCTGGCCGAGATTCGGACCTCCCTCGTCATCACCGCCGTCCTGCTGGTGGTCGTAAGCGGGGCCTACCCCCTGGCGGTTTGGGCCGGGGCCCGCCTCCTGTTTCCGCACCAGGCCGACGGCAGCCTGGTGCGCGATGCGCACGGCCAAGTGATCGGCTCGGCGCTCCTCGCCCAGAATTTTTCGAGCGCCCGCTACTTCCAGCCGCGGCCGTCGGCCGCCGGCACGGGCTACGACGCCACGAGTTCCGGCGGCACGAACTACGGCCCGACCAGCGACCGGCTGGTCCACGGTGCGCACGCCAAGGACAAGTCGGGCAAGCCGATCGACGATCCCAACAACTTCGACGGCATCGTCGACCTGGTCGCCGCCTTTCGGGCGGCCAACGGTCTCGGTCCAAACGATCCGGTGCCGGCCGACGCGGTGACCCGGTCGGGCAGCGGACTCGATCCGGATATCAGCGTGAGCAACGCCGACCGCCAGGCCGGACGCGTGGCGCGCGCCCGCGGCCTGTCCGAGGAAATGGTCCGCGGCCTGGTCGCCGCCCAGGTGAGCGATCGCGATTGGCGGATTTTCGGAGAACCCCGCGTCAACGTATTGCTCCTCAATCTCGCGCTGGACCGCGCCGCCGGGCGTTGACCTGTCGGCGCGACCGATACAGGTTAAACCAGAACCCGCCGTGAGCGAACCGGATCATCGCCCCGACCCCGACGCCCTGCTCGCCTCCCTGCGGCGCGACGAAGCCCGGGCGGCCCGCGGCCGGCTCAAGGTGTTCTTTGGGATGTGTCCGGGCGTGGGCAAGACGTACACCATGCTCGAGGCCGCGCGCCGCGACTTGGCCCAGGGACTCAATGTCGTCGTCGGCGTGGTCGAGACCCACGGCCGCAGCGAGACGGCCGCCTTGGTCGAAGGACTGACGGTCGTGCCCCGCAAGCGCATCCAATATCGCGGCATCGAACTGACCGAGATGGATCTGGAGACCCTGTTGACCCGGCGCCCGCAGCTCATCCTGGTCGACGAACTGGCCCACACCAACGCGCCGGGTTCGCGCCATCCCAAGCGCTACCAGGACGTCATCGAGTTGCTCGATGCCGGTTTGGACGTCTACACGACCCTCAATGTCCAGCACATCGAGAGCCGCGCGGACGCCGTG
>CAZWMF010000453.1:0-3786 GCA_964634535.1 uncultured Opitutaceae bacterium
CTCATGCCGACCATCCCCGCCTCAGAGGCGACCCACACGATTCCGTGAAGAACCCAAAAACGCCCCCACCATCACCGGAATTTTCCGGCCTGGCGAGCCTGCGCGCAAATGTCCGCCGTGCCGGCCGGGTCACCGTCACTGCGGTGGTCCCGGGGATTCGGCCTCGGGGGCGGCCGGTGGGGCATCCGTCGCGGCGTGTTCGGCCCGGCATTTTTCCCAACGGGTGCACCAGCCATCATATAGGGCGCGGAAGGCGGCATACGTCTCCGGCCCGATTTTCAGCTTTTCGCGATGCCGGCTGCCCGCGTTGCAAATGATGACGACCAGGTAGCTCTGCGGATCGCCCCGGGGCGATTCGAGGCCGCGAAAGACCACCACGTCGTCGGAGGCCCGCTTTTTGGGGAATGGATGTATCCCCAACACCCGCTCGAACTCGGCCCCCGCGTCGGTGTCGATCGGCAGCGTGCGCTCGATTAACGCCCCGTCCATTTCTTCGACCAAGGTCAAGGCCCATCCCCCGGCGGTTCGACGGACTGATCTGATGGTGAGCGAGAAGCCATTCATAGCGGGCATGCCGTCGCGCAGACTGTTCGGTTTCCGTCCTGGATTCGCCGCCTGCAATGGGGGCGTGCAGTCGAACTGAACGTGCCGGGAATCGACCGGTTGTCGAGCGTTGCAGACCGGGCTCGATTCGGCCCGGCGTGGGCCGCGTCAAGGGCGCGACCCTCAATTCGCGCTGAACTGCTGGCTGGGAAGAGACGGATTGGCCGACGGCCACGGCGCATTGGCCAGACCACCTTCCAGCGCATCGAATAGGTTTGCCGTCGCCTGGGCGTCCAGGGTTCCGCGGGGGGCGTCGAAAACCGCGACGCGGATCACGGTCGAACCCGACCCGGCCCGCTGCAGGCTGATTCGCGCCCGCAGCCGATGCGGCGTTCCGGTGGAGAAATCCTGAGCCCAAGCCTCGATCCGGTCGTGCGGAACCCAGGGATTGGTGACGCCGTAGCCAAGCTGGCGTAAGGTGTTCACCGCTAGCCTATAAGCCACATTGCGGGGCAGCGACACGACGACGGGTGGAACGGCGGAAGCGGCGCTTGGCCGGGGCGAGGTCGTTTGCGCGCCGGACGGGTTCGCCGTCGCAATGAAGCCGATCACGAGGGCCAGAGTGCGGAGATATGCCTTCATGGTTTGTTCGGATGGAGGTTCGGCCGCCGGGCAGCCACCTCCACCTCTAGCGTAACATGAAATCACTCAAATCCCGCAGGGGCGCTGAGGGTCGCCGGCAAACCGGCCCAAGGTGAATGCCCGCATGGAAACTCCTAAACTTCGCGACGCCGATCGCAGCCGCGTCGGATTGCTTTTGCAATACGGGCCGAGGGCCGGCGAGGGGTGCGCCGTGCCGACAGCTTGCGCCCAGTTGGGTCGGCAGCCGTCTCCTTGATTCAGATTCGTGGCTTCTGCGGCACGAACCGGATGCCCGCCTCCAGTGACGCCAGACTCGCGGCGGCGCCGGCGTGCTCGGGATTGAAGTGCAGACAACCGCGAAAACTCGCCTGCGCCTCGTCGAGTCGGCCGAGCGCGACCAGGACGCAGCCGCGATTGTTCAAGGCCTCCGGGTAAGCGGGAAATATCGCGATCGCGCGGTTATATTCGTCCAAGGCCCCCGCCGGATCGTCGCGGGCGGTCTTGTAACAGCCCAAAAAGTAATGCGTCTTGGCGCTCCCCGGCGCATCCTGCGCCAAGCGGGGATAGAACGAGTCGGCGTCGTGCCAAACCCGGTTGCGGTCCCCGGTGCGCACGGCAAACACGAGGACCACCATGGCGAGGACGATCGTCGATTTGGGCAGGCGGACCAGACCCTGCGCCACCAACAACGCGAGCCCGATGCTCGGGAAATAGGCCAGGCGTTCGCCCATGACCGTGCCGATCGGCATCAGCAGGTTGGCGGCGGGAAGAAAGGCCACGAGCCAGAAGGCAATGCCCAGGCGGGTCGCCGGACGCTTGCGAAACGCCCAGATGGCCAGTCCGGCCAGGGCGAGCCCACCCCAGGCGCGAGCGTCCTCAAGACTCATGACGAGGGGGATTTCCCGATAGGAATAGTCGGCCGAGAGGTGGATGGGCACGAGCGCCTTGCCGACGTAGAGCGCCTGGATCCACAAGGCGGTCAGGATCCGCTCCGGCGGGGGCAAGAGGGACATGGGATTGTCGATCGCCGGAATGAACATGGCGCCCTCGGCGACCGCCGCACGGGCCCAGAGGGCCAAGCCCACCACCGCGGCCGCAATCGCCCCGTGGGCGGCCCAACGCGTCCACTTGACCGCCGGCCGGGGCGCCGGCTCAAGCCACGGCAGGATCAGGGCCAGGCCGGCCACGGCGGCGGCGCTTTCCTTGGAAAAGACCGCGAGCAGGTATAGGAAGAATGCGAGCCCATAGCGGCCGCGCCGATACCCGAGCAGGGCACCGAGCCCCAGGACCGCGGCCAAGAGTTCATTTCCGCCGATGATGGCCGCCGTCGCCTCGGTATGGATGGGAAGGACGGCAAAGAGCAGCGACGCAAAAAACGCCGTGCGGGGCGAAACGCGCAGATCGAGGAGCAGCCGGTAGACGAGCAGCACGACCGCGGCGCCCAACAGAAGATTCAACACGTGAAACGGCGCCGGGCTGGCGCCGCCCACCGTCCAAAACACGTTCCAGACCGTTTGGATCACCGGTCGGTACAGGGTCAGGCCGGGTCGGTCCGGCCAGTACCCGTGGGTCCAGATTTCCGCGATCGAGCGGAGCGCGTGCAGCCGCGGGTTCTGCACGATCAAGGGCAGGTCGTCGTAGAGAAACGCGCCGGTCAACGTGCCCAGGTTCGGCAGGAGAAATGCGAGGACCAACCACAGCCGGGCGTGGCGGGGAGCCGGCACCGCGACCACCGGGGCGGGCGGAGGGGGGGGCGGCGCCGCTCGCTCCTGGCGCGATAGCTTTCGGTTCTTGCGGCGGCTTGGCTTCAAGCGGCGCGGGGGCCGTGGCGGCGGGGGGGCACGGGTCCGGTTTTGCTATGCCGCGGGCCCGCGCGACGTCGGATCGGCGAGCGCGTTTCGGTCGTGCGGGGCGGGCTCGTATTTTTCGACGACTCGGCTGAGGTGCCGCGTGTATTGCAAGTAACCCAGGAATCCTCTTGCGGCGAGGCAACCAAGCAGGATGAGGATGCTGACGATCCAAACGCGGTTACCCGTGGCGAAGAAGCCCCAGGCGGCGGCGGCTCCCGCCGCGAGCACCGTCGCGTAAAACGGCACGATCGTATACGCTCCGCACCGACCGATCCGGCGGAGAACCCGAATGGCCGCCTGTTCCTGCGGGGTAAACGCGATGGCTGTTTTCATGATCGATCCGTGGGGAGACTGTGGCGTGCGGGCCAGACTGCGGCCTCCCAGCCAACGGGTCAAGGCGCCGAGGCGGCGGGAGGCCGGTTCGGGCCGGGCGGCCGTTCGGGCCCGGCGAACCGCTCCGGCCGCGATTTGTCGCTCCCTCCGAGCTTTTTGGTTGAACCGGTCGGGTTAAGGCGGCAACGGTCGGAGATGACCGTTTGTCAGCGAATGATGGGATTGGCGTTGAGCGGGGCGGCGCTGGCGCTCGGCTCGGCCGTTCGGGCCGAACACCCCTGGCTCCGCGCCGAGACTCCGGATGCGCGCATCATCAGCGACTGCTCGAAGGGGGACGTCGTCGAATTCGCCGTCCGCTACGCGGCCTTTCGCCACGCCTTCAACCAACTCGTGGTTCCGGACGGGCGGCGCGCGCCGC
>CAZWMF010000454.1:0-3772 GCA_964634535.1 uncultured Opitutaceae bacterium
AATGGGCTCCTCACGGTCGACGGCAATCTTTCCCTGGGCGGGACCCTCGATGTCGACGTCTTGGGCGGCCTGCTGCTCACACACGACGAGACCTTCACGTTCATCGATTTCGGCGGCAGCCAATCCGGGGTTTTCTCGAGCCTCACCGGTTCGGACCTGGGCGACTGGACGGTGTACTACGGCGCAAACTTCGACGAACTCGTCTATGAGGGACCGACCCAGGTCGTCACGGCTCCGCAGTCGACCCCCGATGCCGCCTCCACGCTCGGATTGCTGAGCGGGGCGCTGCTCGTCTGCGCCGGCCTTCGCCGCCGATTCTGAAGGGCGTCACCCCGTCCGCCGCGGAGACCAGACCGCGGCTGAGGGCCGCTCCCGGGCTCGCGCCGTCGATCGGCCCGGCTCCGGAAGCGCCACGCGGTCGGGGCGCTCGCCGATGCGCGGTCGGCGGACGCGGCGGGTTCTGAGTGGACTTGGCCCGGGACGGCTCAGCTGTCGCCCGGGCCGCTCCGCGTCAAGCGGGTTCTTTCAACTAGTAAGTGCAGACGGTTGGCTTCCCATTTTGTCGCTTGGCGTTCGGATGAAGCCCCATCCGCACCCGGCTCGACCGAGCCGCGCTGGCGGCAAATTGAAACCATGACGGCCATGCCCCCGGCGGACTTCCGCGGCCAATCGCCCGCCGCACCGGGCGCGGTTTGCTAGCCAAGATCATGGTCAATCCATACTATCCGGAGGAACTCGCAAGGGCGGAACGCGATCTGGTAAAGCAGCGTCGGGCCGGCGCGGGCCTCGACGAAGCCGGCAAAGCCTCATCGCCTGGACTGGGGCTGGCCCTATCGGGCGGGGGCATCCGCAGCGCCACGTTTTGCCTGGGGGTTTGCCAATATTTGGCGCGCGCCGGTCTTCTCCGGAGATTTGATTTTCTGTCGACCGTATCCGGGGGCGGCTATTGCGGGGCCTTCTTGGGCGCGTGGATCCATCGCGCCGGCATCAAGGAGGTCGAAGCCAGTCTGGCCCGAAGCGATAGCGGTCCGGTCCGCTTCCTGCGAGAAAACGGACGCTACATCGCGCCCAACGGAGCGGGCGACCTGGGCGTGGCTGCCGCCGCTTACCTCCGGGGCTGGCTCGCCGTCCTGTTCACCGTCGGCATTTTCGCGCTCGCGGTTTTTCTGCTCGGGGCGACGGCGCAGGAGTTCGTGCTGAGCCATCTGAAACCCGGGTGGCAGCCGGGCGCTCCATTCTGGCGGGGCGAGTATTCCATCCGGGGGCACGCCCTGTGGTTCAGCCCATGGTGGCTCCTGCAATACCTGATTCTCATGGTGTGGATCCTCCCGGTGTATGCCGCCTTTTGGCTATTGGGCGACAAGCCGCTGCGCATCACGCCCCTCGTGTGGGGTCTGTTTTTCGTGGCCGCCGTGCCGCTCGTGGTGGGGGACCTTCAATATCCGCATCGTTTGCTTCTCTGGCGGAATTTCTCGGAGGCCGGGCCGTTGCGCACCGACCTGCGCGAGGATCTGCACGGCCTGGGCGGAATCGTGATGCTCCTCGGAGCGAGCGTGGCGTGGGGTTATGCGCTCCGGGCGAGGTTCCTGCGCTCGAAATGCTTGCTCGCGATCCTCGCCCTGGCCTCGGCCCTCCTGTCCTTCGACCAATTCAATGGTCCGCTTCCATGCTATGTGCGGCCGCTCCTGTCCCACGGTTGGCATATTCCACCCGGCTGGCAGTTAGACCACGGCTGGCAGGTCCCCCCGGGATGGCACCTCTCCAGCTTGTGGGAATCCAAGCGCTTTTCACCCGCCGTCGTGTTGCAGCAGGCGAACCGACTGCCCCAGCTTCACTTTCATATGGAATTGGCGCAGGCGCATATCCTGCGCACGTCGGCCACCTTGATCGGCACCGCATGGGTGCTCGCGTTCGTATACGCCTGCTTTTCCCAGAACGTCGACCTGGCCCGCCGCAAACTTACGGAACTTGCGGCCATCGGTCTTTGGGTGATGGTCGGCTTGGCGGCCTACGCCATCGTCGACACGCTAGGGGGAATGGCGTTTGCGTATTGGTGGCAAGGCAAGGCTGCACCCAGCAACAATGCCGGTCTGCTTACCCTGCTCATGCAAGCCGGTCCGGCCGCCGCGGCCGGGTTCGCCGCCGCCCAGAAAATCCTTCGGTGGGTCGCGACGCTGCGCAAGACGAGCCCGCAACGCGGGCCGTCCGTGGCGGTCCTGGCGCTGCTCGCTGCCCTCGGTCTCGGCCTGGTCAGTCTCGTCCTCCTGAGCTTTTCGGCGCACGTGATCGCGGCGCGCGAAAACGCGGTGATGATGGGACCGCCCTTTCCGGGTGGACCGTCAAATGCCCTGGGGCCGCTGGCCGGTCTCGCCCTGGCGCTGCTCGTCGTTTCCGCACTCGTCGGTTATACGAAGACCCTGCTCAATCTCTCCTCCGACCTCCAAACCTACACCGCGCGCCTGACCCGGGCGTACTTGGGCGCGAGCAACCCGGTCCGGCAGGCCAGCGCCGCCCAAATGAATGTGACCCAACCGGTCAAAGATGACGACATCCCTTATCGGGAATACCATCCGGAGGCGAAGGGCGGGCCGCTCCACTTGATCAATACGACGGTGAACGAGACCGTCTCAGGATTCTCGAATCTCGACCAACGCGACCGGCATGGCTTTCCCTTCACTCTCGGGCCGGTGGGCCTTTCCGCGGGACGGACGGGCCATGCCCAGTTCATCGCGGACCCACCGGGGCCGGGTGAACGCCTGTTGGCCCTTGCCCCCCGGAAATGGGCGCGGGCAATCAGCGCGTTTGAGCAGAAGGTGAGCCGCCGGTGGCGGCATTTCGAGATCATCCGGCCATGGCCCACGACGGATTTCAATCCCCTGGCCCTCCGGGCGGATCAGCCGGAGGACCATCCGGTCGAAATGTTGACGCTGGGCGGCTGGGTGGGGATATCGGGCGCGGCCGTGAGCACCGGTTTGGGGGCGCGGACCGGCGCCGGTTACAGTTTCCTGGCCGGTCTATTCAATGTTCGGCTCGGGTATTGGTGGAACAGCCGGCTCTCGCCCCATCACCGGAGGCCGCGAACGCTGGGCATCCCGCAATGGGTGGGCTTTGCGGCCAGCGGGACATTTCCGGCGCAGAGCTATCTGTTCGACGAATTGCTCTCGCGCTTCCACGGTCCGGCCGCGCGCCGGCTGTGGAATCTGAGCGATGGCGGGCACTTCGAGAATACGGGCGTCTACGAACTCCTGCGCCGGCGGGTTCGGTTCATCGTGCTTTGCGATTGCGGGGCCGACTCCGGTTACACCTTCGACGACCTGGCCAACCTGGTGCGGAAAGCCCGGATCGATTTCGGCACACGGATTGAATTCGTGGCGTCGGACCAACTGAAGAACCGGGTGCACGCCGGCCTGCTCCCGGCCTTTGGCGATCCGGCAAGCTTTGCCACGGCCGCACCGGCGGCGCGCGCGATCTTGGCCGATCTCCACTACCCCGCGGGCCCGCCCGGCGTCCTCGTGGTGCTCAAGCCGATCGTGCGACGGAGCGAACCCATGGATGTCGCCGATTACGCAGCGCAGCACCCCTCGTTTCCGCAGGAATCCACCGTGGACCAGTTCTTCAACGAAGCGCAGTGGGAGAGTTATCGCCTGCTCGGTGAACTGACGGCGGCGGAAGTCTTCGCGCCGGTGGCGGCGGAAGGAGCCGAGCCCGGACCGACCTGGAGCCCCGGTCCGCCTTGGAGGCTACGGGCTTTACATCGCTGCACAGCAGGCCG
>CAZWMF010000455.1:0-3750 GCA_964634535.1 uncultured Opitutaceae bacterium
TGGCATTGGGCTCCCAGCATGGCGGCCAGGCGTTTTCCAAAGCCGAGTCGGGCATTGGAACGCATCGGATCGGTCAACGTCCCCGAGGGTACGACGGCGACTCCGGCGCCGCACGTGATCGAATCGCCGATGAACATCAGTCGGCGGGACGGTCGCGAAACCGGGAGGAGTTCGCCCGAATCGTCGAGTTCGATCGAACGGATCTCCCAGGTGCCCTGCCAGCTTTCCGTTCGCCGCGTGACCTCGATCACGTGCTCGCCGAAGCGCGCCCCGGCCAGCAGGACGATCCGGCAATCGCCTTCGGCGAGCGCCACGGTGCGTACCGCGCCGCCGTCCACGGAGAGGTCGAAGGCCGCGAACTTGCGCACCGAAACCGCGAGCGCCGCCGACGCCGCCCGCACCCGCAGGTGGAGCGTCACCCCGGGAAAGCCCAGCCGGACTCGATGGTCGGGAGTCGGCGCGCATCGGCCTTCGTAGAAGGCGCGGCCGGTGTCCGCGGGTTCGAGCCGGGCGGCGCGAATCTCGAAATAGGGGAAAAGCAGAAACGCCCAAAGAATGATCGCGGAAGTGTGTCTCATGGTGGGTCGGAAGGATTCGGAGCAGGCGGACGTCATGGCTTTCCGGCTTCCTCCACCGATTCGAGCTTGAAACAATCGACCTGCAAGGTGCTGACGCCCTTGGCGCCCGAATAGAGCATCACGGAATTGTACCCCTCCTTGAGTTGCACGAGTCCGAGGTCCAGCTCCCGCCACTCCGCGCAGCCCGGGAAATCGATCAACTTCTCCCACGTCCGAAATCCGTGAACCGGATCCGGCAAGAGCTTCGCGTTGAGCCGCACTTTATGTTGTTCCAAGCCCCCCGGGGCACGGTAACGTATCGTCAGGCGCGCCATTCGATCCTGGGCCGATTGACCCGTGACCATGACCGAGTTCCCGGGCGACTCGAAGCCTTCCACATAGCCCGAGCCGCTGAAGCCCAAAACGGCGTGGCCCACTCGCGTCCCGCGGAGTTCGCCACAGGCGGGCGATCCATTTTCGGCCTCGAGCAGCAGGGTCACGTGGGAGGGGCCGGGTTTCGTCCCGGCCACCGCCACGCCGGCTTCGGAAGGAACGATCGGCTTGATGGTTCCGTCCGGATTATAGTCCAGGTAGTCGCACATCAGGTTTCGAACTTCGCTCAACCCGCCGGAAACCCACATGCTGTGGTGGAGCGCCAGCCACCGTCCCTTGTACTCGATAATCGATCCGTGATTGGTGCCGGCCTGGCCCTTGAACTGCGGGATGTACAAACCCTTGAATTCATAGGGGCCGAGCGGATGATCCGCGATCGCATAGTACATCTGCTCTGGCCATTGTCCGGCGACCAGCCCCGGATAACTCATGTAGTACCGGCCCCGGTACTTGTGAACCCAGGGAGCCTCGTAGACATAGGTGAGCTGCGCGGTCAGGTCCACGGTCGTTCCGGGCACGATCGAACGCAGGTCGTCCGAAAGCCGCGCTCCGTGACAGGATCCGCCGGAACCCCAGTAGAGATACACCGTGCCATCGTCATCGGCGTAAACCGCCGGATCTTGGCCGCCGTCCACGCCGTGCACAAAGCCGATATCGGCGAAGGGCCCTTCGGGTCGGTTGCTCGTCGCCAGCCCCGTCCGAAACACGCCGGTTCCCTTCTCCTTGGCGCAATAGACGAGATAGTACGTTCCCTTCCAGAGGATGCAGTCGATCGCCCACATGTGGCTGATCGCCCAGGAGACGTCCTTCAGGTGAAGCACCACGCCATAGTCGGTCCAATGAACCAGGTCGGAGGAAGAGAACACGTGGTAACTAGCCATCGTGTCGTGGGTGTTCGTGCCCGGCTCGTCGTTGGAAGCGTAGATCCAGAGCCGGTCGTCTCCGGGCCATACGTGGGCCGAGGGATCGGCCGAATAAACCGTCGGGATCAGCGGATTGCCGGCCATCGCCGGTCGGATCGGAAGTGCGGCCATGGCCGCACCCACCAGGGTCAGGATCGCAATACGTCGGGTCATGGCGGGGCAAGGTTTTGGGCTGAGTTCAACCGATCCGGGCCGGATGGACCAGGGAGAGCGGTTCGCCGCCGCCCGGAAAGAAATCTCCCTTACCTTTACTCCCTTTCCTCGGCGGCTGCTATCACGCTTTTGCCATTTTGGATCGCATTCCGATCAAGCCCGGCCTGCCGGCGGTAGTCGCCCGGGGACTTCCCCATCAATCGCTTGAATCGCTGAGCAAAATGACTGTGGCTGCAATAGCCGACCGCCTGGGCAATCTCTGTCACCGAACCGCGGGAGGTCAGCAGGAGCGCGGCGCCCGCGTCGACGCGGGTGCGGTGGAGAAAGTCGGTGAATGTGCAACCCGTCGCCGTCTTGAAAGTTCGGCTGCCGCCGTCTCAACTCGGAACTGTCCGAATCCGCCGCACCCGCGACGGCGTCGGCGTTCCAAGCCGCATGGGCGACGCCGCTGGCCGTGGCAGGCGACGGTGGCGGACCGCGCCGCCGTTCTCGATCCCGGCCCGCCAGTCGGAACGGACCGGGACCGCCGCATCTAAAGTCTCGCCAGGCGACCGGCTGCGCGGTGTAACATGGGGTTCCGTGTCCACCTGCCACATCCATGTTTCCGATCCATCCGGCGCGGTTCTTCCGTGAGGCGGCGGCACGTTTTTTCGCCTGAATTTCAATCTCCAAGCAGAAACCCATGAAAATCGTACTCGCCTACTCCGGCGGCCTGGACACCTCGGTCATTCTCAAATGGCTGCGCGAAACCTATGACGCGGAAATCGTCACCTTCGCGGCCGACATCGGCCAAGAGGAGGAACTGCGCGGCCTGGCCCAGAAAGCCCGCCGCACCGGGGCCGCCAAGCACTACACCCTCGACCTGGTCGAGGAGTTTGCGCGCGACTTCATCTATCCCATGGTCCGGGCCAACGCGGTCTACGAGGGCCAGTATTATCTGGGGACCTCGATCGCCCGCCCACTCATCGCCAAGGCTCAGATCGAAATCGCCCGGAAGGAAAGGGCCGACACCGTGGCCCATGGGGCGACCGGCAAGGGCAACGATCAGTGCCGGTTCGAACTCACCTACATGGCGCTCGCCCCGCGACTCGGGATCATCGCGCCGTGGAAGATCGACGGATTCCGCAATCAATTTCCCGGCCGGGCCGAGATGATCGCCTATTGCCAAGCCCACCGCATTCCGGTCGAGGCTTCGCTCAAGAAGCCGTACTCGATGGACCGGAATCTCCTGCACATCTCATACGAGGCCGGAATCCTCGAGGACCCCTGGTTCGACCCGACGACGCCCAAGAACCGCGGCATGTTCAAGCTATCGGTCTCGCCCGAGGATGCGCCCAATCGGGCCGAATACGTCGAACTGGACTTCGAACGCGGCGATTGCGTCGCCGTCAATGGCCGCCGGTTGACCCCGGCCGGGGTGCTCAAGACCCTCAATCGGCTCGGCGGCAAGCACGGCGTCGGCCGGGTGGACCTGGTCGAGAACCGCTTTGTCGGCATGAAGTCGCGGGGCGTCTATGAAACCCCGGGCGGCACCATCCTGATGCACGGCCATCGGCAGATCGAGTCGTTGACGATGGACCGCGAGGTCATGCACCTGCGCGACTCGCTGATCCCGAAGTACGCCGAGCTGGTTTACTACGGGTTCTGGTTCGCACCGGAACGCGAGGCGCTCCAGGCCCTGGTCGAAGAGAGTCAGCGTCCGGTGTCCGGCACCGTTCGGCTCA
>CAZWMF010000456.1:0-2222 GCA_964634535.1 uncultured Opitutaceae bacterium
TGCAGGCGCTCGGGGTCACCAACGCCCACGGCCGGCCGCGGGAGGGAATGTCCGGAAAATTCCGGCAAATCCAGAAATTCGCCGAAGTGCTCCAGCACCTGCTCGCCGAAACCAATCTCACCGCGCCGATCGAGGTCGTCGACATGGGCAGCGGCAAGGGCTATCTCACCTTCACGGTGAGCGCCTTGCTGGGTCCCGGGGCGCACATTCGGGGAATCGAGGCTCGCCCGGAGTTGGTCCAGCTCTGCCAGCAGGCCGCCGCCGCCCATGGCTTCGCGCCGCAGCTGGAATTCTCGGCCGGGACCATCGCCCAGACGCCGCTGGAGAATCTCGACGTCCTGATCGCCCTGCATGCCTGCGACACGGCGACCGACGACGCCCTGGCCAAAGGCGTCGCCGCGGGGGCCTCCCTGCTGCTGGTGGCCCCGTGCTGCCAGAAGGAGCTGCGCAGCCAATTGACCCCGCCACCGGTACTGGCCGGAGCCCTACGCCACGGCATCTTCCAGGAAAGGCAGGCGGAGTTCGTCACCGACAGCCTGCGCGCCGAGCTCCTGGAATGGGCGGGCTACCGCACCCGGGTGATGGAGTTCATCTCCACCGAGCACACCGCCAAGAACCTGCTGATCACGGCGGTGAAGGCCCACCCCCGTGGCGATGAGGCCCGCGCCGAGCGGATTCGCGAGCTGGCCGCCTTCTACGGCATCCGCCGCCACGCGCTCGCCCGCCAGCTGGGCTTTCTGTTTGCCTAGAAAAAAAAGGGCAACTTTTCTGGCCGGCGTGCGTTAACCACCTTGAAATCGACGGCTGCGGCCCCATCACCCGGGGGCGGCGCTGCGTTTTTTTGCTTTTCCATTACCTGACGCGAGTTATCCGCATTATCCCATGGCGATCCTCCCCCGCCCCGCCTTTCCTCCTCTCCCCAGCCTTGCCCCCGTCCTGACCGCCCTCGGGCTCCTCGGGCTCGGCTGCCCCGTCGGCGCCTCCGGCGCGGGCGCCGCGTTGGCCAGTCCGGCGGCCACCTTCCAGGCCAACGTCCGGCCGCTCCTCAAGCAGTACTGCTACGAGTGCCACGGCAACGGCAAGCACAAGGGCGACGTGGCGCTCGACCGCGATCAGGACGTCGGGGCGGTGCACGACCACTCCAAGATCTGGGAAACGGTGATGGAGCGGGTCCACGCCGAGGAGATGCCTCCGGATGACGCCGATCTGCAGCCGTCGCAGGCCGAGCGCGACGCCATCAGCGGCTGGATCGAGCACGAACTTTTCCATCTCGACCCGAACAACCCGGATCCGGGCGCCGTCACCATCCACCGGCTCAACCGCGCCGAATACAACAATACGGTCCGCGATCTGGTCGGCGTCGATTTCCAGCCGGCCAACGACTTTCCGGCCGACAATTCCGGCTACGGTTTCGACAACATCAGCGACGTGCTTTCGCTCTCGCCGGTGCTGCTGGAGAAGTACCTGACGGCGGCGCAGAACGTGCTGGACCAGGCGATCCCCACCGAGCTGCCCAAGAGCCGGACCGTCCACCTCGCGGCCAATCTCATGGCGGTCGGCTTCAATGCCGACGGCGACCGCGGCGATGGCTGGATGCCGCTCGGCTCCCTGGAGGAGGACGGCGTCTCGACGACGACCAATTTTGCCGGAGGGGACTACAACGTCGGGGTCCTGGCCTTTGCCACCCCGAAGGGCAAGTATGCCTCCTCGAACAAGCCCCTCTCGCAGGTTCCGGTGGTGCTCACCTGCATGCTCGACGACACGATCGTCGGCACCTGGAAGATCAACGTGCCGGAAGCCTCGGCCCGCGTCTTCACGATGCGGATCGGCATCCCGGCCGGAAAGCACCGGCTGGCCTTCGTCAACCATCACCTGCGGGGCGGGAAAAACGAGCTGATCCTGAAGAACGGGCGCCCCGGTCCGCTGCAGGGAGGGACGATCTGGGTCAAGTCGGTCGACCTCGAGGGCCCGCTGGCCACCGCCACCCATCGCTTCACGGCCGACCAGCTGGCGGCGACCGGCGAAGGCGCGAGCCTTTCCGGCGGCTCCCGGGTGCTGCCCCACAACGGGGAGGTCGCGCTCACCTATGCTGTGCCCGCCGCCGGAGAGTACTTCGTGCGGGTGCAGGCCAGCGCCCATCAGGCCGGCCCGCAGCCGGTGCAGATGGAATTGCGGCTCGACGGCCAGCCGGTGCACACCTTCGCCGTGATCGCCCCGGCGAA
>CAZWMF010000456.1:2322-3729 GCA_964634535.1 uncultured Opitutaceae bacterium
CCCGCGGCCCAGGCCCGGGCGATCGTGGCCGAATTCGCGCACCGGGCCTGGCGGCGGCCCGTCGCCCCGGCCGAGGTCGACAGCCTGATGGGCCTGTACACGTCCGCCGCGGCGAGCGGCAAGTCCTTCGACGCCAGCGTCAAGTACGCGCTGGAGGCGACCCTGGTCTCTCCCTACTTCCTATTCCGGGGCGAGGTCCCTCCCGCCGTCACGACGCTTGCCTCCGGAGCCGTGCTGGCTCAGCCGGTCAGCGAAATCGCCCTCGCCTCCCGCCTCTCCTATTACCTTTGGAGCAGCACGCCCGACGACGAGCTGCTCGGGCTCGCCGAGCACGGCCTCCTGCGGCAGAACCTCGACGCCCAGGTCCGCCGGATGCTGGCCGCGCCCAAGGCCCATGCGCTGGTCTCGAATTTCGCCGGCCAGTGGCTGGAGATCCGCAATCTTAAGTTTGTCGAGGCCGACAAGAAGATGTTCCCGATGTTCGACGACGAGCTGCGCGACGACATGCAGGAGGAGACGGAGACGTTCTTCGACTACATCATGCGGCAGGACCGCAGCGTCATCGAGTTTCTCAATGCCGACTACACCTTCGTCAACGAGCGCCTGGCCAAGCACTACGGGATTTCCAACGTCACGGGCGATGAATTCCGCCGTGTCTCGCTGGTGGGCACGCCCCGGCGCGGGGTCCTGACGCAGGCGAGCGTGCTCACGGTCACCTCCAATCCCACCCGCACCTCGCCGGTGAAGCGCGGCAAATGGGTGCTCGAGGATCTCCTCGGCACTCCTCCTCCCCCGCCGCCGCCCGAAGTGCCCCCGCTGCCCATCGACAGCCACGCGGTGACCGGAACCATGCGCCAGCAGATGGAGCAGCATCGGGTCAATCCCGTTTGCGCCTCCTGCCACGCCCGCATGGACCCGATCGGCTTCGGCCTCGAGAACTTCGACGCGATCGGCCAATGGCGCACCCGGGACGGCACTGCGCCGGTGGACCCTTCGGGCAAGCTGACCTCGGGCGAATCGTTCAACGGGGCCGTCGAACTGATCAATATCCTCGCCGAGAAGAAGCGCGACAACTTCGTGCGCAATCTCGCCGAGAAGATGCTGACCTACGCCCTCGGCCGCGGGATCGAGCGCTACGACCGCCCGGCGATCGACAAGATCATGAAGGAGACCGCCGCCGACGGCTACCGCTTCTCGAGCCTCGTCCTCGCGGTGGCGAAGAGCGTGCCGTTCGACAAGCAACGGGCGGAAAGCACCGTGGTGGCCGCGCAATAGCCAGCCGATGAAACGCATCCTCCTCCTGGCCGCCCTGGCGGCCGCCGGCGCCGCGAACGCGGCCGTCGACGACCTTCCTTTTGCCGGTCCGCCCCGCGTCAGTCCGAATGACCGGGTTCCGCCGCCGGCACC
>CAZWMF010000457.1:0-3725 GCA_964634535.1 uncultured Opitutaceae bacterium
GCGGTACAGCAGTTCGACTTCGATGCCCTTGTAAGCCCAAAACGCCGTCAGGCCGAGCCCCTGGCGCCAACTATAATGGGGATTTCCGGCGGTGCCCCGCGGGTCAAAACGCAGATATAGGTACGGCAGAACTCCGCCAAACAGACCCGTGGAGACGACGCCGAATCCGAGCCCGGTCTGGTCCCGAAATTGAACCAGCTGCGTCAACCGGGCGTGGACCCCGGCGGCGTGGTAATAGCCGAGCACGAGGGCGCAGGCCGCCAGCTGCAGGATGAACCCGGGCAGAAGATTGGCCCGCGCTCCCCGCAGACCGGCGGTCCAGGGCGCGGCGGCGGTGGCGGTGGCGTCCATAGGCGGTTTAGTCTTTCAGGCGGCCGAGCGGGCACGCGAGGTCTATTATGCCCGGGTGGTTGGGTCGGAGTTTGGCCGAATATCCCGAGTTCCGAGGCCGAACCGAATCGGCGAGGATGGGGGGCGCTCCCACCGCCGCTCCGTCGGGAGGGCGGACGGAGCGGTCTGGACGGGGGTCGGCCCCGGGGGAGCGGGGTCGGCCCCCTGACCGGGCCGGCGCGGCGCCGCAAACCGATTGCAAAGCATTATCCGATCCCTACCTTGACGGTGCCCAGCATGTCTCTCCCCGACGGATACCTCGACTCCCCGGCGCGCTTGGACGCCTTGCGGCGTTTGGAGTTGCTCGACACGGCGGTCGAGGCGCCGTTTGACCGGCTGACGCGGCTGGCCGCCAAGATACTCAGCGCGCCGGTTAGCCTCGTATCGCTGGTGGACGACCACCGGCAGTTTTTCAAGTCGGCGCTGGGTTTGACCGGCCCCTTTGCGGAGGCCCGGCAAACCCCGCTGACGCACTCGTTTTGTCAGCACGTGGTCCGTTCCGGCGCTCCGCTGGTGGTGAACGATGCGCCGGCCCACCCCCTCGTTTGCACCAATGCCGCAATCCACGATTTGGGAGTGCGAGCCTATCTCGGCATTCCGATCCGCTCGCCCGACGGCTATGTCCTGGGCTCCTTTTGCGTGATCGATGGGCAAGCGCGCGTCTGGACCGAGCGCGAGATTGAGTTGATGAACGAACTGGCCCAGGTGGTCGAATCGGCGATCGCACAGCGGGCGGCCCAAGTCGATCGGCAGCGCGCCTTGGTCCAATTGATCCCCGGACTGGACGCCGCGAATTTTGGCGTCATCCGCACCGCACCCGACGGGATGATTTCCGCCTTCAACGAAGGGGCCGAACGCCTGCTCGGTTGCCCGCCGGCCCAGGTGGTGAACCGGCTGTCGCTTGCCGCCTTTTTCGATCCGGCGGAACTCGCCGCCCGGGCGGCCGAACGGGTTGGCGAAGCCGGCCGGCCGGCGTCAGCGGATGTCGAGGTATTGTTGGCCGGTCCCCGGCAGGGCCGGGCGGAGGCGGGGGAGTGGACCTGGCTTCGCCCGGACGGCGGTCGGGCGTCGGTGCGCGTCACGATCACGGCGCTGCGCGACGGCGCCGGCGCGCTTACGGGTTTCCTCTGCATCGCGACCGACCTCACCGGCCAGAAGCAGATCGAGGAGCAGCTCACGCAGAGTCAGAAGCTCCTGCAAAGCGTGACGAGCAACCTGCCGGCCATGGTGGCCTATTGGAAGGCGGATCTGCATTGTGCGTTTTCCAATCGGGCCTACATGGACTGGTTCGGCCGCACGCCGGCGCAGATGGCGGGTATCGACCTTCGCGACTTGTTGGGTCCGGAATTATTCCAGCTGAATGAACCCTTTGTCCGGGGCGTTCTCGCCGGCCAGCCGCAGCGGTTCGAACGCCGGTTGACGAAACCGGACGGGGTGGTGCACCGAACCTGGGCCCAGTATACGCCCGATTTCGCCGCCGACCGCGCGACGGTGTTGGGTTTCGTGGCCTTGGTGTCGGACGTCACCGACCTGCGGCGCCAGGAGGACGCCCTGCGGGCCAGCGAGGAGCAGCGGCGCGAATCGCTGCGCGAGGTCGGCAATCTGCGGACGGCGATCGACGAGCACGCCATTGTGGCCATCACCGACGCCGGCGGCCGGATCACCTACGTCAACGACAAGTTTTGCCGCATTTCCCGGTATGCGCGCGAGGAGGTGCTGGGCCAGGACCACCGGATCATCAATTCCGGCTATCACGGCAAGGAATTCTTCGAGCGGCTGTGGGCGACGATCAACCAGTGCCGGGTGTGGAAGGGCGAAATCTGCAACCGCGCGAAGGACGGCACGCGCTATTGGGTCGACACGACGATCGTGCCGTTTCTCGGGGAGCACGGTCGGCCCGAGCAGTACGTCGCGATCTGGACCGATATCACCGACCGGAAGAAAATGGGCCAAAGCCTGGCCGACGCGCGCGACCAGGCGCTCGAGGCCTCGCGGCTCAAGTCGGAATTCCTCGCCACCATCGGCATGGCCGGCTTGCTGGCCGACGCGCCGCTCAACCCCGCGCAGGCCGAGATGGTCGACACGGTGATCGGTTGCGCCGAGGACCTCCTGACCATCATTGACGACATCCTGGATTTCTCCCGCATCGAGGCCGGGCAGATGCGGCTGGACTTCGCCGACTTTGATTTGCGCCGGGTGGTCGAGTCGTCGATCGCGCTCCTGGCCGGTCGCGCCGACGAAAAGCAGGTCGGCCTCACCTGCGAATTCGGGCCTCTGCCGGGCTGCTACCTGCACGGGGACGGTGGACGCGTCCGGCAAATCTTGATCAATCTGGTTGGCAACGCCGTCAAATTTACCGACGCCGGTCAGGTCGCGGTCAGCGTGCGGGTGGTGGAGGAATCCACTCCGCGCAGCCGGGTGCGGTTGGAGATTCGCGACTCGGGCATCGGCATTCCCCCGGAGGCGCGCAGCCGCCTTTTTCAGCCCTTTGTCCAGGTCGACGGCAGCACCGCCAAACGTTTCGGCGGCACGGGGCTCGGGCTGGCGATCACCCGGCTGCTCGTCTCCGCCATGGGCGGTGATATCGGTTTCGACAGCGAGGTCGGGCGCGGCTCGACCTTTGGGTGGAATTGGAGTTCGCGCGCGGCGGCCCCTTGCCTCCGCCCACGGCGCACGCGACGCCGCCCGCCCGACTGGGCGCGCCGGCGACCACCCAGCGGCGGGTGCTGTTGGTCGAGGACAATCCCGCCAACCAACGCGTGGCGGAAATGCTCTTGCAGAAGATGGGCCACTCCACCGAGCTGGCGGCGAATGGCCAGCAGGCGCTGGACCGGCTCGCCGAACAATCGTTCGATGCGGTCCTGATGGATTGCCAGATGCCCGGACTCGACGGCTATGAGACCACCCGCCGCATTCGCTCCGGCCAAGTGGCCGGAGTCGACGCGCGCGTGCCGATCATCGCCCTGACCGCCTACGCCCGGTTGGAGGACCAGTCGCGGTGCCTGGAGGCCGGCATGGATGCCTATGTGACCAAACCCATTCGCGTGCGGGATCTCCAAGTGGCGCTCGAGCGTTGCGGTCTGGTCCGCGTAGCGCCGCCGGCGTCGCCGGCGCCCCGCGCGGGCGTGATCGACGCGGCGGCGCTCGAGGTGGCCCGCCATCTGCCCGGGATGAAAGGGTCGTCGCTGCTGCCCGAATTGATCGAGTTGTACGTGGGCGGCGAGGCCGACCAGCTCGGTCGGATCGTCCGCGCGGCCGCGGATCGCGACGCGCTCGGTCTGGCGCGGGAGGCGCACAGCCTGAGCGGCAACGTGGCCTCGTTTGGCGGTGCCGAG
>CAZWMF010000458.1:0-3711 GCA_964634535.1 uncultured Opitutaceae bacterium
GCCGGTGCGCTCGCTCCTCGTGAACCAGGCCTTCATCGGCATATACATCCCGACCGCCGGCGAGCATCGCCTGGTCGTGCGCTACCGGCCGCGCGGCTTTCTGCTCTTCGAATGGATCGGCGCCGCCGGCGGCTTGGCCGCGCTCGCGGCGCTCGCCATGGCCTGGCGTCAGAATACCGCCATATAGGCCTCGCTCCGGGCCGGGGGAAGTTCAGTTCGAGTCAGTCAAGTCACGCGATTTTCCGCTCACCCATCTCGGCTTGGCCCTCGGAAATTGGCTCCCGCGGGAGAGCACAGACGTGGGCAAACTCGAGATAATCAAGATAGTGCCGTAAACCCGCGGATCCAGATTCCCGGGATCGGTGGCGATTGCACCTTAGACGTCGGCCTCGACCCGCTCTGCGCTCAGGTTGCGCCAGCGGTCGAGCACCCGGCGGTAAATGTCGTCGGGGGCCAGTCCATTCGCCGCACGCAGGCGGTCCACGCTGCTCCCGTGTTCGACAAACTTGTCCGGCCAGCCGATGCGTTCGACCGCACAGGGGCAATCGGCGTCCTGGAGCGCCTCAAGAATGGCGCTGCCGAACCCGCCGGCGAGAACGTGGTCCTCCATCGTGACCAGCAGGGGGAACACCGCGGCCTGGCTGAGCAGCAGCGCCCGGTCGAGCGGCTTGACGAACCGCGCGTTGACGACCGCCACCGAGACCCGCTCCTCCGCTTCCAAACGCGCCGCCAGCTTCACCGCCTCCTGCACCATGGGTCCCAAGGCCCAGATGGCGATGTTCGAGCCCTCGCGCAGCACCTCCGCATGGCCGACCGGCAAGGCCACCGGCCGCTCCTTCACGGGAACGCCGGTGCCGGCTCCGCGCGGGTAGCGGATGAAGGCCGGCCCGGGCAGGGCGAGGGCCGTGTGCAGCATGTCGGCCAGTTCGTCCTCGTTTTTCGGCTGCATCACCGTGGCATTGGGCACGCAGCGCAGAAAGGCGATGTCGAATAGCCCGTGGTGGGTCGGCCCGTCGTTGGGCGACAGGCCGGCGCGATCGAGGCAAAAGGTGACCGGCAGTTGCTGCAGGGCGACGTCGTGGATGATCGGGTCGTAGGCGCGCTGCAGAAACGTGGAATAAATGGCGCACACCGGGCGGAAGCCCTGGGTGGCCAGTCCGGCTGCGAACAGGATGGCGTGCTCCTCGGCGATACCCACGTCGAAGAACTGGCGTGGCAATTCCGCGGCCAGGGCGGAAAGGCCGGTGCCGGCCGGCATGGCGGCCGTGATGCCCACGACCCGCGGGTTTTCGCGGGCCGCTCGGACGATGGCCTGGCCAAAAACGTCCTGGTAGGCGGGCGGCGTGCCCGGGGCCACCTTGCGGCTCTCCCCGGTGGCTGGATCGAAGGCACCCAGCCCGTGGAACTTCTCGGGAGAATTTCGCGCCGCCTCGAGGCCGCGGCCCTTCTTGGTGAGGACGTGGAGCAGAATCGGGTGGTCGCTGTTTTTCGCGAATTCCAGGTTCTTCACCAGCTCGTCGAGATTGTGCCCGTCGATCGGCCCGAGATAGCGCAGGCCGAATTTTTCGAAGAGGCTGGATCCGACGAAGAAGTCCTTGGTCTCCCGCTTCCACTTGAGCCAGAGGCGGTTCATGTCGTGCCCGCGCGGCAGGCCCGTGAAGAAGCCCTCGAGATCGTGGTAGATCTTGTTGTACGTCGGACTGGTGCTCAGCCGGTTGAGGTAATGGGCCATGGCGCCCACGTTGCGGGCGATCGACCACTCGTTGTCATTGAGGACCACGATTAGCCGCCGGGTGCTGGCGACCACGTTGTTCAGCGCTTCGACGGTGATGCCGCAGGTGAAAGCGGCGTCGCCGCAAACGGCGACCACGTGCTCGGACGAGCCGCGCAGGTCGCGCGCCGTCGCCATGCCCAGGGCCGCGCTGAGCGCCGTTCCGGCATGACCGGCCCCGAATGCGTCGTGGACGCTCTCGGGCCGATAGAGAAAACCGCTCGCCCCCTCGGATTGGCGCAACTTGCGAAAAAATTCTCCGCCTCGGCCCGTCAACAACTTGTGCGTGTAGCCTTGGTGGCCGACGTCGAAGACCAACCGGTCGGTGTCGGATTGAAAAACGCGGTGGAGAGCCAGGGTGAGCTCGACCACGCCGAGATTGGGCCCGACATGGCCCCCGTTCGCGGCCGTGACCGCGATGATTTCGGTGCGGATTTCCTCCGCGAGACGCGGCAAATCGCTCGCGGGTAATGCCTTGAGGTCGGCGGGACTGCGGATCGACGCCAGCAGTGCGGGGGTGGATTCCATCGCTGCGGACGCCGGGTTAGCCCTCGCGCTCCGACGCGAACGGAACAAAGCCGTCGCCTTCCTTTTGCTTCTTGAGCAGCTCGATCTTCAGTTCGGCTTCCTTCAATCGCATCTCACACATTTTCAATAGCTTGTTGCCTTCGTCAAATTTTGCCAAGAGGTCGGCCAGCGGGACATCGCCCGACTCCATCGACTCGACGACCGCTTCGAGCCGGTTGAGCGCTTCTTCAAACGACGGCGGACTGGCTTGCGGATCCATGCCAGCCAGCTTGCGGGTCGCCCCGTTACTTTCAAGCCTCAGCGGGCGGTGACCGTGACCGGAATCGTCAAGCCCTCGCCATAGCCCTTGAGGACGAGACTGCCGTTGCCCGGGCGTCCCCCTTGGATGGGTACGGTGACGCTGGTCTGTCCGGCCGGAACCGAAACTTCGGGCATGATCACGCTTTCCGGCACGTCGGTGGTGACCTCGAGCAGGAGGCCGCCGGCGGGCGCCGGCGAACCCAGCGTGAACGTCAAATTCTGCGTCTGGCCGGCGATCAGGGTGAGCGCCGTCGGATCGACGGTGACGGCCAAGGCGTCGACCCGAAAACCGCCGACCGGGGAATTGCCCGCGGGGCTGGCGACGGCCACCTGGTAGGTGCCGCTCGGCAGGGCGGGCACGTAGAAGCTCAGCGAGGTGGGCGAGGCGTAAACCGTCCGGACGGATACACCGTTGAACTGCACGACGTCCTGCGGCGTGAAGCCGCGGCCGAGCACGCCGACGACCGCGCCGACCGGGCCGCGGCTGGCCTCGAGCGACAGGACGTAGCGGTGGACGACCGTGGCATGCTGCAGATCGGTGTTGGTCTCGCTCTGATCGGTGAGCCCATTGCCCTCGAGTTGATAATTGACGAGGTAGTAGTAGGTGATGTCCTGCCGGCCGGGCGGCAGTTGGTAGTCGAATTCGTAAATATCCCCGCCCAACGAACTCGGCTTCATCGCATAGATCTGGCCGTCGACGACGATATGCGGCGCGACCGAGCCCTTGACCACCGAATGGCTATGCGGGGTGGCCCGCAATGTGAACGTGTAGATCTCGGATGGATTCTCCGGCAGCGACGTCGACGTGAGATTGGTGAGCGAGACCGCGGTGCAGCCCGCGAGCAGCAGAAGGCCGGCGGCGGCGCCGCACCGGGTCAGGATTGTTCTCGCGAGACAAAGGGCTTTAGTGTGGGACATGAAGAGCGATACGTACCTATGTTAGTAGCGGTTAACGGCACCGGTGAGCAAGCCAAAGCTGAGCCCGGACACGGCCTGGGTCTGTACGTGCACGTGCCGTTCTGCGCCGCGACCTGCGACTTCTGCGCGTTCTATCAGGTCAAGCCGACCGCGGACGCGATCCGATGTTTCCTCGAAGGGGTGGAAGCCGAAGC
>CAZWMF010000459.1:0-3699 GCA_964634535.1 uncultured Opitutaceae bacterium
ATATAGACCACCACCGCGATCGCCAGCCCCAGGCCGGAGCAGATCAGGATCTTCCACTTGTGGCGGAAGAGCACGTAGAGAATATCGTTGGCGGTCAGGCTGACGGGCGGAGGCGCCAGGGCTGCTGGAGCGGCCGGGGCGGTGGATTGCGGTGCGTTCATATTAGGCTACGTGTTTATAAAGGGCGGAGCCGATCAGACGAGTGACGGGATCGGGAAGATTTTGAAAGAGGCGGGTGCGCCACCCGGAGGCGGGCGCCTGGGGCGCGGCGAATTCGCCGGTGCGCGGATCCTGCCGGACATAGTCGACGGCGTGCTCGACGGCGCCCCAGCTCAACTTAAATTTGCGCAAGCCGGGGTTGTCCAGCGCGGTGCGGCCGAAGTCCAGGGTGGCGAAGCCCTTGGCGGCGTGCCGCTTGATGGCTTCCCACATCACGAGGTTGTTGGCCCGCAGGTGCTGAAATCGTTCGTCGGAGGCGCCGTATTTGTAGATGACGGTCTTGCCAAAGTGGAAATACACGGCGCCGGCCACCGGCACGCCGTTGTGGCGCGCCAAGGCGACCCAACCTTGATTTTGGGCCAGCACATGGCGCTGGATCGCGGCGAACCAGGCGAAAGGCTGCGGCGGCACCCCGTGGCGCCGACGGGTGATGACCATCAACCGGTGGAAGGTCCGCACGGCGTCGAGATCGCGGGAGAATTCGATATTCAGGCCGCTCTGTTCGGCCTTGCGGACCGCCCGGCGGTTGGAGCTTTCAAAGCGGGCAAAGAGCGCGGATTCGCCCGGGGTCAGATCGAGGCGGTGGCCCAAGAAACTTTCCGAAGCGGGCACGTCGCCGCAGAAGGCGCGGCCGCCGCGGTATTCGACGTATTTCCAGCGCTGCTCGCGGCCCCGGGCCAGGGCCGCCTGGTTCAGGCGGTGAAAGGATGGCGCGTCCGCGGCGAGGGGCGCGGCCTCGTCGGTGAACGGCAGGGCGACGCCGCGCCGGCCGGTGAGCCAGCTCGCGACCGCCATGAGCGGTGCGAGCGAGGTGATGTGCTGGTCGGTGCGCGTGAGCAGGTAGGCCGGCCGGTAGCCATAGGCCGTCTTCAGGACCCGCGCCCAGGCGGCGCCGTGGAAAAACGTCGAGCCGGGGCACCCGGCCACGGCGGTGTCCCAATTCGGTTCCGTTGTCGGGTCGACGCAGAGCACCGTCTGGTCCGCTTCCGTTTGCTGAAATGCGGCGGGGGTCACTGCGGAATCCGCGGCGGGGGTCGTCGGTTGCAGGGGCGGCAAGCCGCTCCAGGGACCGTCGGCTCCAATGGCGGGCACGTTAGCCAACGGCGGCCTCCGCGGGTTTGGCCAACGCGAGCAGCGCCTTGAATTCCTGAACGGCGACGCCAATTTGTTCGGAGGTCAGTTCCGGGAACATCGGCAGGGAGAGCAGCTGCTCGGCCTGGTTTTCGGCCACCGGGAAGGATCCGGCGCCGTAGCCCAGACTCTGGTAGGCGTCCTGCAGATGGATCGGCTTCGGGTAATGGATGCCCGCGCCGACGCCGCGTTGGGCGAGCCCGGCGATGAGGCGGTCGCGTTCGGCCACGCGGACGACGTACAGATGGAACACCGGGGTGCCCCGGTCGGCCACGTACGGGAGAACGACGCCCTCGGTGCCGGCGAGAAGCCGGCTATATTCGGCGGCGTGGGCCCGGCGGGCGGCGTTGCCCGCGGCCAGACCGCGGAGCTTGATGCGCAGCGCGGCCGCTTGAATCCCGTCCATCCGGGCGTTCCACCCGATATGGGAATGGAGGTATTTCTTGGCCTGACCGTGTTCGCGCAGGCACTTGATGCGCTCGGCCAGGGCGCGATCCTGAGTGGTGACAGCGCCGGCTTCGCCCAAGGCGCCGAGGTTTTTGCCGGGATAGAAGCTGAAGGCCCCGGCATGGCCGATCGAGCCGGCGCGCCGGCCCTTGTATTCCGCGCCGTGCGCCTGGCAGGCGTCCTCGAGGACGAACAGATTGTGCCGCCCCGCGATGGCCATGATGGGGTCCATGTCGGCCACTTGACCATAGAGGTGGACCGGGATCACCGCCTTGGTGCGGCGGGTGATGGCCGCTTCGAGTTTGGCCGGATCCATCGTATAGGTCGCTTCGTCGACGTCCACGAACACCGGCTTCGCGCCGGTGAAGCTGATCGCCTCGGCCGTCGCCATGAACGAATTGGGCACGGTGATCACTTCGTCGCCCGGACCGATGCCGCGGGCCAGCAGGGCCAGCCAGAGCGCATCGGTGCCGTTGCCGACGCCGACGGCGTGGCTCACCTGGCAGAACGCGGCGAAGTCCTCCTCAAACCGGGCGACCAACGGTCCGCCGGCGAAGGCGCTGGTGTCGATGACATCGGCGATGGCCGCCAGAAGTTCGGCGCGAATCGGGTCGTGCTGGGCGCGGAGATTTAGGAATGGGACACGCATGGAATTAAAGTTTGGCTTTTTCGCGGACGCGGGCGGGGTTGCCGAACACGACGGCTCCGGCCGGGACGTCACGGGTGACGACGCTGCCGGCGCCGATGAGGGCGCCCTCCCCGATGGTGATGCCGCAGAGGAGGGTGGCGTTGGAACCGATGGCGGCGCCGCGCTTGACCAGCGTGGGCAGACAGCGCCAGTCGGCGTCGGTCTGCAGTCGGCCGTCGGCGGTGGTGGCCCGCGGGAAAAGGTCGTTGGTGAACATGACGCCGTGGCCGACGAAGACCTCGTCCTCCAGGGTCACGCCCTCACAGATGAAGGTGTGGCTGGATATCTTGCAGCGTTGGCCGATCTTGGCGCCTTTCTGGACTTCGACGAACGTGCCGATCTTGGTGTCGTCGCCGATTTCGCAGCCGTAGAGATTGACAAAGCCGACCAGGCGCACGCCCCGGCCGAGCTTCACGTCGGGAGCGATGCGCAGGAGCGCCGCGTCATTTGGCATTGGCGACCATGCGCAGGCTGCGGCCGTTGCGCGCGGCGGGGCGCTGGCTCGGCAGCGGGACCACGTTGTTGAACTCGATCGGGCCGCCGTCGGCCTTGAGGGAGCGCGACGAGGCCTCCAGGATGCGGACGACCTCGAGGCCGTTCAGCCCGCTGGTCAGCGGCGTGGTGCCGTTGCGGATGCTGTCGATAAAGTGCTGGCACTCGGTTTTGAGCGGCTCGTCCTGCTTGATGTGCGGGCAGTACATGTCGCCATAGTGATAGGCGTACTGGAACTCCCCGAACGTGTCATAATGCGGCGGGGTTTCGACGCGGACGTCGAAGATCTTGATCTTTTCCTGGGGCGCCACGTCGTCGTATACGATCATTCGGCGGCTGCCGACGATGGTCATTTCCCGAACCTTGCGGGGATCGAGCCACGAGTTTTGCACGATGGCCGAGCGCTCCTTCGAGAAGTGCAGGTTCATCGCGGTCACGTCTTCGATGCCCGGGGTGACATGGGCGGCGCCGCGGCAATTGATGCTCTGGGGCGTCTCTCCCATGATATGGAGGATGATGGAGATATCATGGGGGGCGAGGTCCCAGACGACGTTGATGTCCTTCTGGAATAGGCCCAGATTGAGCCGGCGGGCGGAGATGTAGCGGATCTCCCCGATGTCGTGGTTGTCCACGATTTCCTTCATCTTGCGGACGGCGGCGGAGTAAAGGAACGTGTGGCCGACCATCAGGGTCAGGCCTTTCTTCCGGGCGATCTCGACCAG
>CAZWMF010000460.1:0-3697 GCA_964634535.1 uncultured Opitutaceae bacterium
CCGCGCGGCCGCCTTGCGCTCGGTCGGCTGCGGCTCCGACATCGGCCAAACCAGGTTCCTAGCCCGCAATCGGAGCGGCCCATATCGCAAAAACTGCGGAGCGGGCCGGCCCGGGAGGTGGCAGGCTAAGATACCGCCAGGGACTACCTGCGGGGTACACCTATGTCCGAAAATTCGTCCAGCACCACTTGGATCACCGCCGACGCCAACGAAGCCGTCGCCTCCGTCGCCTACCGGCTCAGCGAGTTGATCGCCATCTATCCGATCACGCCATCTTCACCGATGGCCGAGTCCTGCGATGAATGGGCGGCCGCCGGCAAGCCCAATCTCTGGGGGGCGGTCCCCCGGGTGGTCGAGATGCAGTCCGAAGGCGGGGTCGCCGGCACGGTGCACGGCGGTCTGCTCGGCGGAGCGCTCACCACGAGCTTCACCTCCTCACAGGGCCTGCTCCTGATGATCCCGAATCTTTACAAAATTGCGGGCGAACTGCTGCCGCTGGCCCTGCACGTCAGCGCCCGGGCGCTGGCCGCGCAGGGGCTGTCGATCTTCGGCGACCACCAGGACGTGATGGCCTGCCGGGCGACCGGCTGCGCGCTGCTCTGCAGCAACACCGGCCAGGAGGCCCACGACCTCGCGCTCGTCGCGCACGTCGCGAGCCTCCGGTCGCGCATACCGTTCATCCATTTCTTCGACGGCTTCCGCACTTCCCACGAGGTATCGAAACTCGCCAAGCTGTCCGACGAACAGCTGCGCGCCGTATTGGACGAGGACGCAGTCGCCGCGTTCCGGGCCCGCGCGATGTCGCCGGACCACCCGACCCTGCACGGCACCGCCCAGAATCCGGACGTCTATTTCCAGGGCCGCGAGTCCGTCAACCGGCGCTATCTGCAGCTGCCGGCGACCGTGCAGGACACGATGGATCGGCTCGCGGCCGTGACCGGCCGGCGCTACCGCCTGTTCGAGTACCACGGGCACCCGGAAGCCGAGCGCGTGGTCGTCGTCATGGGCAGCGCGGTCGAGACCGTGTGCGCGACCGTCGACTGGCTGGTGGCGCGGGGCGAGAAGGTCGGCGTGATCGCCGTCCGGCTGTTCCTGCCGTTCGATGTGAAGGCCTTCATGGCGGTCCTGCCGCGCACGACCGCGGCGATCGCCGTCCTGGACCGCACCAAGGAGCCCGGCTCCATCGGCGAACCGCTCTATCTCAATGTGGTGGCCGCCCTGGCGGAAGGCCGCCGCCGCGCCGCCGCGCGACCCACCGTCATCGGCGGACGCTACGGCCTGGGGTCAAAGGAATTCACGCCGGGCATGGTGCGCGCCGTCTTCGACCGGCTGGGCGCCGCCGATCCGCGCACCCACTTCACCGTGGGCATCTGCGACGACGTCACGGGCACCTCGCTCGTGTACGACGCGGATTTCGACCTCGAGTCCACCGAGGTGAAGCGCTGCGTGTTTGTCGGGCTGGGCGCCGACGGCACGGTGGGCGCCAACAAGAACTCGATCAAGATCATCGGGGAAGGCACGGACAATTTTGTCCAGGGCTACTTCGTCTACGATTCCAAGAAGTCCGGCTCGATGACCGTCTCGCATTTGCGCTTCGGACCCCGGCCGATCCGCGCGCCCTACCTCATCCGCCAGGCCGATTTTGTCGCCTGCAGCCACTTCAATTTTGTCGGCCGCGCCGACGTGCTGGGCTTCGCGGCGCCCGGCGCCACCGTGCTGCTCAACAGCCCCTACGGCGCCGAGGAAGCCTGGCGCCGCCTGCCCCGCGAGTGGCAGGAGACCCTGATCGCCAAGAAGCTCCGCCTGTTCGTCATCGACGCGACCCACGTCGCGAGCGAAGCGGGCATGGGCCGGCGCACCAATACCGTCCTGCAAACCTGCTTTTTCGCCCTGTCCGGCGTGCTGCCGCAAGCTGAGGCCATCGAACGAATCAAGGCGGCGATCGCCAAGACCTACAAGAAACAGGGACCCGAAGTGGTGGCGAAAAATCACCGCGCGGTCGACGCGGCCCTGGCGGCCCTGCGGCAGGTGTCGTTGCCCAGCGCGCCCGACACGGACGCCGTGGCCACCGTGCCGCCGACTTTTGTCGACGCGCCCGACTTCGTCCGGCGCGTCACCGCCCAATTGCTCGCCGACCATGGCGACCTCATGCCGGTGAGCGCGATCCCCGCCGACGGCGCCTGGCCCACCGCCACCGCCCGGTACGAAAAGCGCAATGTCGCCCTGGAAGTTCCGGTGTGGGACACCGACCTGTGCATCCAGTGCAACAAGTGCGTGTTGGTATGTCCCCACGCCGCCATCCGCGCCAAGTTTGTCCGGCCCGAACGGCTGGCCGAGGCTCCCGCCGGATTCCTCTCCGCCCCATTCCGCTCGACCGAATTGCCCGGCAACCGGTACACGCTGCAGGTGGCGCCGGAGGATTGCACCGGCTGCTCCCTGTGCGTCCAGGTGTGCCCGGCCCGCGACCGCACGAATCCGCGGCGCAAGGCCCTGGGCATGATGCCGCAGCCGCCCCGGCTCGCCGCCGACCGCGTCAATTGGGAATTCTTCCTGCGCCTGCCCGATCCGGACCGCAGCCGGCTGGATGCCGACACGGTCAAGGGCACGCAATTCATGACGCCGCTCTTCGAGTTCTCCGGGGCGTGCGCGGGTTGCGGCGAGACCCCCTATGTCAAGCTGCTCACCCAGCTCTTCGGCGACCGACTGTTGATCGCCAATGCCACCGGGTGCTCCTCGATCTACGGCGGCAATCTGCCGACCACCCCCTATTGCACGAATGCGGACGGTCGGGGACCGACCTGGGCGAACTCATTGTTTGAGGACAACGCGGAGTTCGGTCTCGGCCTCCACCTGGCGGTCGAACATCGGAACCGGGCTGCCCGCGGCCTCCTGGAACACCTGCGCGCGGTGGCCGGCGCGGAATTGACCGACGGCCTGCTCCAAGGCGAGCAGGCGACCGAAGGCGGCATCGCCGCGCAACGCGAGCGCGTCGGCCAACTGCGGGGCATCCTGCGCACCCAAACCGGACCCGAGGCCCGGCGCCTCGAGGCGCTGGCCGACGACCTGGTCAAGAAAACGGTGTGGATCCTGGGCGGCGACGGCTGGGCTTACGACATCGGCTATGGCGGCCTCGACCACGTCCTGGCCTCGGGCGAGCGGGTCCGCATCCTCGTCCTCGACACTGAGGTCTATTCGAATACCGGCGGCCAGTCCTCCAAATCGACGCCGCTCGGCGCGGTCGCCAAGTTCGCGGCCGCCGGAAAGTCGCTGGTCAAAAAGGATTTGGCTCTCCACGCCATGCTCCAGGGCGGCGTCTACGTCGCCCGGATCGCGCTCGGCGCCAAGGACAGCCAGACCGTGTCCGCCCTGCGCGAGGCCGAGGCCTATCCGGGCCCGGCGTTGATCATCGCCTACGCCCATTGCATCGCCCACGGCTTCCAGCTGCAGCTCGGCCTGGAGCAGCAGAAGCTTGCCGTCGATTCCGGCTACTGGCCCTTGGTCCGGTTCGATCCGCGGCGCGCCAAGAATGGAGAGCCGGCGTTACGGCTCGACTCGCCCGCGCCCAAGATCGACCTGGCCAAGTTCACCGCCAACGAAAGCCGCTTTGGCGCCCTGAAGCAGATCGCCCCCGATCGGGCGACCGCGTTGGGCACCGAAGCGCAGGAAGAAGTGCGGCGTCACTACGCGCTGTACCACC
>CAZWMF010000461.1:0-3669 GCA_964634535.1 uncultured Opitutaceae bacterium
CATGAAACTACGTACCTTTCTCACCCTACTCCCCCTCGGTGTGGCCATCCTTACGCAGATCGGTTCGGCTCGGGCGGACTCCACGGCTCCCGCCACCGACAAGCTCGGAGACTACCGGCTTCAGCCGGGCGACGTCGTTCAGGTGAAGATTTTCCAGGTTCCGGACCTCGACCGGGAGGTCCGGGTTTCCGAGGAAGGCGACATCCTGCTTCCGTTGATCGGCCGATTGGTCGTCAAGGATCGTTCCTTGAGCATGGTCGAGCAGACGGTGCGGATGCTGTACGATCGCGACTACCTGGTGAACCCTCAGGTCAACATGATGGTCACCAAGTACAGCCAGCGCACGGTGAACGTGATGGGCGCGGTCAACTCCCCCCAGGCGGTGGAATACCCCCCGGATCAAACCCTCACGGTGATCGACGCCATTTCACGGGCCGGCGGCTTCAATCGGTACGCCAACCGGAAGGCCGTGCGCCTCACCCGCACCTTCACCGATGGCCACACCGAGAACTTCACCATCAATGCGGATGATTTGATTTCCGGGGGGAAGACCGACACCTGGGTGTTGCTTTCGGGCGACGTCGTCTACGTACCGGAGAGCATTCTATGAGCGAACGACGCAGCGGGGCCGACGGCTACGGTGCCGGAACAGCCGACACGTTCGGGGCCGCCGGCTACCACGACGGCCCGGTCCGCCGCACCTTCCGCGATTACGTGCTCATCCTGCGCGAGCGGCTCTGGTACGTGGTCATTGTGTTCCTCGTCGTTTTTCTGGCGAGCCTCGTCTATACGCTCAGCGCCACCAAACAGTACACCGCGGCCGCCTCCATCGAAATCCTCGCGAAGGACCCGGTGGTGCTCAAGGTGGAGGAAGTGCGCGACGAGGATATTCGGAGTCCGGAGGACCTGAATACGCAGGTGAAATTGCTCGAAAGCGGCGCCATCGTGCAGAAAGTGGCGCAGCGGCTGACGCCCGACGACGCCAAGGTGTTGTTGGCCCCGTATCAAAATGGCGGCAGCGGCGATCCGCTGGTGCCCGAAGAGGTGCTGGCGAAGTATCGGGGCGTATTGCCGGCCCGGATGACCCGGATCATTCAGATCAGCTACACCCACGCCGACCCGGAAATGGCGGCGAAGATCGCCAACCTTTTTGCCGAGGAATTCATCGACTACAATGTGCGCTGGCGGGTGGACGAGTCCCTGCGGGCGGTGGAGGATTTGAAGATCCGGGCCGACGAACAGGCCAAGAAGGTCCAGGAATTGGGCAACGAATTGCAGGTTTACAAGGAGCGCAACAACATGGTGTCGCTCGACCAGCGGAAGGACATTGTAACGGAAAAACTGAAGGCGCTCAACGGCCTGATGACCGACGACAATTCCAAGCTGTCCGAGGCTCAAGTGCGTCTGAACCAGGTGCAGGAATGCCGGCGGACCGGCGGCGATCTTGCGAATTTACCCTTCATTGCCGGCCTGCCCAATGTCCAGCATCTCCAGCAGGAGATCGGGGCCCAGAAGGTGTCGATCGCCGACTTGGCCCAACGTTTCCGCCCCAAGTACCCGACCATGAAGGCGGCGTTGGATTCGCTGGCCCAAAACCAGGCGGAATTGGCGCAAGAGCTCGACAATGCCGCCGCGAGCGTGGAAGAGGGCTACGAGACGGCGAAGCGCGATTACGCCCAAGCCAAGACCGACCTGGCCAACCAGGAGGCCGAGGCGCTCAAACTCGACCGTTTCTCGGTGGATTATGGCACCCTGCAGAACGAGCTGAATGTGAACCAGGAACTCCTGGCCAATATTCTGACCCGCATGCGCGAGACCACGATGAGCGCCAGCATCGAATCCCAGAACGCCCGCATCATCGACCCGGCCTCCCGTCCACGTAAACCCTCCTCGCCCAACATCGCCCTGAATCTGGCCGCCGGCGCCTTCGGGGGCCTGGGCCTCGGCCTCGCGCTCGCCTTTGTGATCGCATTCATCGACGACCGGGTGAAGAGCGCCTACCAGGTCGAGACGGTGATCGGTCTGCCGCTGATCGGCATCATACCGAAAATCCGAAAAATGGACGGGCCGAGCCGGGCCAAAGTCGTCCTCAACAATGCCGACCCGTTGGTCGCCGAGGCCTTTCTCACGATCCACTCCAACCTTCGGCTCAAAAGCGAATCCCAGCACGCCAAGGCGATTCTCGTGACGAGCACCCGGCCGAGCGAAGGCAAATCCTTCGTCGCCTCGAATTTGGCCCTCGCCTTCGCCAAGCACGGGGAGCGGACCATCCTCGTCGACTGCGATCTGCGGAAGCCAAACGTCCACAACGAGTTCGGTGTTCCCAATACGACGGGAGTCATCGACTATTGTGCCGAGGCCGTTCCGCTCGACAAGGTGATCGTCACCGGCCGGATTCCCCACCTCGACCTGCTGCCGGCGGGCGGACGGGCGGCCAATCCGACGAACATCCTGAACGGAGCCGGTTTTACCCATTTGGTCGATGAACTGCGTTCGCGCTACGACCGGATTGTCTTCGATACTCCGCCGTTGGCTCCCGTCAGCGATGCCATGATCATCCTGCCGCATGTCGACGGCGTGATCTTCACGATCCGCTTCAATCACGTGCACGCCCGCGGCGCCCGATTCTGCGCCCGCCGGATTCTGGAGACCAAGATTCCGTGTCTCGGGGCCGTCATGAACGGTTTGGATCTCGCCCTGAGCGACTATTACTACGCCGAGTACTACGATAAGTCCTACAAGGACTACGTGGGTTCGACGGAAGCCTCAGGTTAGGATTGGTTTAGACCGATCGCTAGGGTCTTCCCCTCATGGGGTTAGGACCGCCTTTTTGAGGCGGTGCGGCCAGAATTTTGAACCGTTTCGCTGCTAGACTTTATGCGAAATGGTACGCGCAGATTCTTCGGGCCACGACGACGATCGCGGTGGTTGTCGCTGGGAGGCACTGGTTGCTTTGATTTGTCTCGCAGGCACTTCTGCGTGTTTCTCGTTTGCGCCTGACCTATCCTCGCCAGCGACGACACTTCCGGATGCGCTCCCGGTAACCGTACCGAATCCGCTTCCGGCGACACCCTCGGGTTGGGACACATTTACTCCCCCGGTCTCCAGCAAATCTCCCACCTCGGGAGCCCCGACCATTGCCGAGTGGACGCGAACGGGTGCGCCCGGCGACACATTCATCCTCACGGGCGATGCATTCTCGACCACTAGTGCATCCGCCCTGGGCAAAGACACGCAGTTCCTAGTCTACGGCCAAACGGGCGCCGCCGACGCAGCCCAATCGCCTGCGTCGATCCAACGCTTGGATGGAATGAAGGCCGCAATTACACTGCCGTCCACCTTGCCCGGCTGGTCCACCTACTTCGTCTGGCCCATGAATTCGGCCGGCTATGGCTATCCGGCGGTGATCAATCGCACGGAAGCGTGGTGGGTGGGGCCAGACCAGGTGGCAAGCGGAGGCACGGTCTCCGTTTACGGCCGCAATCTTGCCCATGCCAATGGAACGACGGCGTCCTGGATTTACATCAAGCCTCCGGGGGCTTCCGGGCAATGGGCCACGGTAACCTCGGTCAATCCGTATAGAGTCCAATTCACCGTGCCGGCCTCGCTCCCGAGCGGCACTTACGAGGTCTGGGTCCACAATGGCCACGGGGGCAACTATGGGTGGAG
>CAZWMF010000462.1:0-1501 GCA_964634535.1 uncultured Opitutaceae bacterium
GTCCGTACGCCTCGTCATTCTTCCCTCAACGGGGAGCCGGTAGTTCCTCGACCGTCCCATAACTGCCTGGATGGTGAAGGAGTTTCCTGTCTTTTCCGTTGCCGAGTTCATGGCAAGAGCCGACCGAAGAGCGAAAGCCGGCACTTGGACGCCAACCCCGCCCACCGACGACAACGTTCCCAATGGGAGGACGCTCAAACACGCTCTCGCGGTCGCGACGAAGCTCGGCATTCGGAAATAGTCCCGCCCCAGCCGACGGAACGGCGGTCCGTGCACTCGGATTCGCTCGCCACTTCCCTTCCCAAGTTCGGTGACTTGGCGCGATTACGGTTCCCGCGCCCCCTTCGCGCTCACCACGATGGCCAGGATCGCCGACCGGAGAGAGGTACTGAGGTTGGGCCATTTTTTGACAACCTCTGCCAGGTCGGGCCAGAGATTGTCAGGTTTTGGGGAAGCCGTAGGGAAAGATGCGGCTTGCCTGCTTCCGGAACCATTTTTTCCATCAATTACTTCCGTTGACGGTGCCAAGGGTTCGAATCCCTCCCTCTCCGCCACCTTTGCGAAGCGAAAGGCGCCGCACCGTAGCCAATGGCGAAGGCGGGCCCAGGTCGCAGCCTTGATCTTAGCCGGATTCGGAAGCATTCTTGCATGCATGGCAACCACCGTGGATCAACTCGCAGCAGACGCCCTTGGCCTGCCCGCCAGTGGCCGCGCCTTGCTGGTTGAAAAACTGCTTGCCAGTCTCGCGGGCGAAACCGATCCCACCGTGGAACGAGCCCATTTGGACGAAATACGCCGCCGCAGGGCCGCTGTCCGGGCGGGTCAAGCCAAACTGATTGACGGCGACGAAGCGATCAAGCAGGTGCGGTCGGCGTTGGGTCGATGACGCATCGCTACGCCGAAGCGGAATTCGGCCGACTTACCGAGCCCGTCCAGACGGCTCAAAATTGTTTCTTCAGCGCTTTCAATGCCTCCGCGGCCGGTTGGGTCTTGTAGTAGGGGTCGAGCGGATAACAGCCGGAGGGCAGTCCGTTGCGCGGTCCATTGGTGCAATCGCTGAACGTGCGACAGATGCGCCGGGCCTGCAGCGCGCCGGTGGTCGTGGCGTCGGCGAGCATCTCGGGATAGGAGAGCACCGCGCGGCCAATGCCGACGCTGTCGACGTGGCCGTGGCGCAGATAATATTGGGCGACTTGGGGCAAAAACTCCTGGAGATACGAATAGGCGGTGCCCACGAGCAGGAGATCGGGAAAATCGGCCTTCAATTCCTTCACCACCCGAATCTGCCGCGCGCACCCGACGAGCGGATCCTCGGGGGTCTGATAACCGTCGGAGGGAGGATAGGCATTGGGCCGGCCCACGTGGGGATTGTAGTACGGACTGCCCGCCGAAAGGTTCACCAGGCGCACGTCCAGCGAGCGGCAGAGCGCCAGGAATTGCCGGGTCTCGGTCAAATCGGGTTCGACCGGATTTTGCCGGTTCACGCCGAAGCCATAGACGT
>CAZWMF010000462.1:1511-3667 GCA_964634535.1 uncultured Opitutaceae bacterium
GCCAGGCCGATGATCACCAGGCACAGGCCCAGTCCATAGACGTACGGCAGGCAGGCGGAGAAATCCTCGGGGATGCCCGGGCCCAGTTTTCCCGGCTCGGCCGCGGATGCGTCGGGCTTAAAAGGGACGAGGTCAAAGGCGCTCAAACGGACGCCAAGGCCTAGGCCAGGCACCTCCGCTTTGATGCCCGCCACAATCTCCCGAAACATCCGGGTGCGATTTTCAAAGGAGCCGCCGTACGGGCCGGGCCGGGTGTGCGCGCCCAACAGTTCGTGGAGGAGGTAACCGTGGCAATGTTTGATGTCCACGAAGTCGGCGCCCGCTCTTTGGGCCAGTTTCGCGGCGCGGATGTAATCATCGACCAGCCGCTTCAGTTCGTCATCCGTAAAGACTTGCTCGTCGCGCGCGACGGCGAACCGCCGGTCGAGCAGCGGATGCCGGCAGGCCACCCGGGGTTCGAGCCGCTTCTGGTCGTTCGGCTTGCAGAAGCGACCGGAGTGGGTGAGTTGAAAACCGATGACGAGATCGCTCGTTTTCCCATAGCGCGCCAGGTGGGTATTGATCAGACCCTCCCGGAGTTGGGCGATGTCAGCCAAGTTGGCTTCGACAAGGATCAGTTGATGCGGATTGGCGCGGCCGTCCGGCCGCACGGCCATGGCCTCTCCGCCCCAGATCAGCTTGGCGCCGCTGAGGCCGAAATGCTCCCAGCGCCGACGCATTGGTTCAGTTGCACCGCCAGTGGTGGTACCGTCCCAACCCTCCATCGGCTGAATCGTCCAACGGTTGCCAATGCTCCGGCCCTGCCAGGTCAAGCTGTGGGTCAGCGGGGACGCGGCGCCGGTCTCGACCCGGTCCTCCGCCTGGAGATCGAGGCCGAGCGCCGCGACCGTTTCTCGGAACTGGGCAATCGAGCGGATGGACGGGATGCGGGCAATCTTGAGGGGCGACATGGGAGGGAATTTGGCGGGGTGATTGATGCGAAGCGGACCAACCGTGGGTTAAAATGCTCGTTCTCGGTCGTGCAGAGGCAAAGGGAACGGTCCCGGCTAGCAATCGGGCAAGCGCCAATGCCTTGCCCGGTCACGCCGACGAAACCCCCTCGACGACCAAATCCATTCTGACGTCGCGCGGCTTGGCATAAAGATCGCAGACCACCTGCTCGCAAAGGCGGGGTAAATCTCCGTCTTCCACTCGCAGGTACTGCACCGGGTGCGCCTCGCCCGGGCGGACTGTGTAGCCCAGCGACGTCACGAAGCGCTCAAATTTTCCCCGATCGCGCACATTCGCCGGTCCGATCAGATACCAATCCAGACCGACGCGCCCGCTTTCGATCGAAAGCTGGAGATTGACGTAATCATCCGCATGGGCCCCCGGCGTCGGAGGGAACACGAATACCGCGAAACTGCCGTCCTTTCCCTGTGTCTTGAGACGATCAAATACCTTCGAGATATCGCCCACCCCGGCCGTGGGTGCCGCCGGCCGTTTGCGTTTCCTCGAACGAATGGTCCAGACCACCAAAAAGACCGAGTAACCGATTAACAGGGGCGCCACGTTCATAATAGCTTTCGACCCATCCTTGTCGTGACTCGCCCGTGCCTCAAACCCCAACTTCTCCAATTGGCCGACGATCGATTCAGGGGGCTTTACCCGCCTTATCCGAGCGACCCACGCAGTCGTCATCGCTTGGGAAAATCGTCAAACCCTTCGTTTTGACGAAATAATTGAATTTCGTTAAGCTGGTGGAATGGCCGCCGATCCCGTCGCCGCCGTCCAGCGTCACTATCCCCAGATTTATCTGGCCTGCCACGTCGATCACGTGCGCGCGGCTTCGACGTCCTTTCGGCTCTCCGCCAAGGACTCCGCCGTGCTGGCCCATCTCGACGAAAGGCGCGGCCTCACCGCGGGCCGACTGGCCCGCCATCTCGGCGTCGCCGCCTCGACCCTTTCGGCCGCGATTCAGCGTCTGGGGCGCCTGGGCTATATCACGCGGACACCGCGTCCCCGCGATCGCCGCACCGTCGACCTGCGCCTCACCGCATTGGGTTCCGAAGCGATGGCTGCCACTTCCGTGCTGGACCGGCGACGCGTGGCCAGCCTGCTCGGGCGGCTGTCGGCGCCGGAGAGCCGCCGCGCCGTCGCCGGGCTCGCCCTGCTCG
>CAZWMF010000463.1:0-3641 GCA_964634535.1 uncultured Opitutaceae bacterium
GACCGAGCGGGCGATGGTCGCCCTGCTCGGCGCCACCCAGGAAAGGATGACCGCCGACGAACTGACGCGCGTGCAGGACCTGATCGAGCAAGCGAAACGGAGGGCCCAATGAATCCCTTCGCCGAATTCGAGTCGCATGCCCCGCGCCTGTTTAGTCTCCTGGTGGATTCTTCCTGGGCGGTCACGTTGGTTTTTGCCGGGATTGGCGGATCGCTGCGCCTGGGCCGCCGGAGCTCGGCTGCATTTCGTGCCATGGTCTGGAACCTCGGCTTCGGGGCCGCGCTCGTCATACCGGTCATCGTGATGGTGAAGCCGCCGTCCGGGAGCCTGGAACGTTCCGGGCCGACCGATTCGACATCGGTCGCGACTGCCGGCCGGTCGGACCCGTCGACCGGGGTCGCTCCCGAAGCGACGCGGACTGTTCCGCCGGCTTCGATCGGGGTGGCGGCGCCGCGCCGAACCCCATTTCTCGAAACCGACTTGGGGTCCGTTGCCCTGCGCTGCCTGATCGACTGCTGGGCGCTCGGCGTGCTCGTGGCAATCGGACGCTTTGCACTCGGGCACATCATACTTTATAGGTATTCGCGGGGCGCCGGCAGATCCGCGGAAGCCGACTGGGGCGGCGCGGCGGACGAAGCCGCCCGCCGGATGAAAATTTCGCGCGCCGTGGGTCTGACCGCGAGCGGCGGCCGCTGTGCGCCCGCGGTGTGGGGGTTTCTCCATCCGCGGGTTTTTCTGCCCGCGCCCGGCGGTTGGCCCTTCGAGCGGAAAATGGTGATCCTGCTGCACGAATTTGCCCACATCCGCCGCAACGACGCGCGCCTCCTGTGGCTCCAGCAGATCGTGGCCGCGATCTTTTGGTTTCATCCGGTTGTCTTGCTCGCGCTGGCCGAGGGTCGCCGGGCGAGCGAGCAGGCTTGCGACGATTTGGTTCTGAACGCCGGGATCCTTCCCAGCGACTACGCCAGTCATTTGCTGGAAATTTCCGAGGAGCTCCTGGACAGCTCCTCACCGCGGGCGGCCTTCGGCTTCTTCGGGACCCGGACGCTCGAAAAGCGGTTGGCGGCGATCCTGGATCCGGTGGCGAGCCGGCGCACGCCCAAGGCCCACGTCGGAGCCATCCTTGCACTTGCCGCGATTCCCGCACTCCTGCTGATTTCGGCGACCGGCCCGCTCGCCCTAGCCGATTCATCTTCGGCGGCGAACGCTCCTCAAATGGATCGGAGCGTGGCCGTGCTTCCCGGATCCGACCGCCTGGCTGCGCCCGCTCCCGGAGGGGACGGGCGGGCGTCGGTGCCATCGGGCGGGGCAATCGACCGGGCGCCCGAAACGGCGCAATCGGCCACGATGCCGTCGTTCGGGTCGGGCGATAGCGCGGAGACCTCGGCGGCCGATTCCGCCGGCCCTGGCGCGTCGGTTGGTTTGGACGTTGCCCCATTGCCAGGCCAACCCGCGGCCACCGTCACTCCTTCCTCTCCGGACGTGGCCCCGCCGGCCGTGCCGGCGGCCACCGGGATCATACCGATAGCTTCCGGGGTCGCCGCGACGCCGGCCGTCCCTAATCCGGCATTGGGCTCAGAAGTCCGGGTAGCGCAAGAATCGACTCGGGCTCCGGCGATTCGCCCGACCGATGCCGGACCGTCGGCCGCGCAGTCGGGAGCCGTCGTACTGGCGGAAGGCACGCGTCTATGGATCAGTTTTGCCGATAGTCTCAGTTCCAAGACGGCGGCAAAGGGTGAGCCGGTCGCGTTGGTCCTCATTAGCGACCTGCGGGTCGGCGACGCCACCGTCGCCCGCGCCGGCGGCCGAGTCACCGGTACGATCACGGCGGTGACACACGCGCACCCGCCCGGTATGTCGGGCTCGATCAGCGTGCGACTCGATCCCATTTTGGTTCGAGGGACGGCGGTTGCGCTGCGAAGCTCCAAGGGGAAAGCCCACGATTCGACCGTCACCGTGAGCCTGCCCCGCCATCGGCGGTGGCCGTTGGGTTTGTTCCGCCCCGGAGACGATCTGGAGATCACGCCTGATACCGCGGTGCCGGTGTCGGTGGACGAAAGCGTTTCGGTGCCGTTCAACCCCTAGACGGCCCGGGTGGCCGCCCGGAATTCACTTCCGCATCAGTGATGTTGCGATCCTTGACTCATCAGGCCGGATAACGATGGAACTCCGCTGGAGGATTGGAACGCTGGATTTTTGGCCTGGTGGCGGGGCATTCGTCCGAGGGTAGCCCTTAACCGAAAAACCAGCGTCAGCTTCGGACCGTGATATCCAGCTGCAAGTTCTTCGTCCAACCTCGCGGCCGCAGCGGGATCTTGACCGAGCTGGCCGGATGCGCCGCCATTCACAAGCGGGCTGATGTGCTACTTTATGTAGCACATGAAGACGACGACGTTGCGCGACCTTCGATCGGGTTATCTCCAGTTGGTCCCTTGCGATTTGGCGGCGATCGTCGTCGAAGCCGTCCGGCTTCCCGAACTTCATGCGCTGTCCGGCGGCCATCGCTCGTTCGATGTACTGCACGTCGCGACGGCCAAGTTGTTCAAAGCATCCACTTCCCTCTCCTTCGATGCGAACCAGCGGAAGCTGGCCGCGGCGGCGCAGATCGCCATCGCACCATAAATACGTTCGCCGGCGGGAATCCGAATCGGCGCGAAGCCCGGGCGGCGATCGGAGTTCATCCTTTGAGGAAAGTGGCGGAGAGGGAGGGATTCGAACCCCCGGTACCTTGCGGCACACCTGATTTCGAGTCAGGACCAATCTTCCAGGGGATAAACATCTTCGGTAACTCGATTCCGTCCAGTGTAGGCAGCTTCGGGCATGAAGATGAAGCGAATGCTGCGATCCTGACGTCTGTTAACTTCATGGCAGCTTCAACCAATCTGGCACTGGTCGCGAGACACTGACAGGTTTGCCGTTTTCGAATTCCGCCACTTTGCGAAACGGATGCCCGAGGTCGCTGTTGTCGAATACGCACACGAATGGCAGCTCCCGGATGGCCCGGTGCAGGTTTTCCAGTGTGCGGTCGAAGCGCGCGGAGAGCTTCTCAGTCGGCACGTCATGGCCGCCTTGGAGGACGCGCATCGCCACGCGCTGCTCGGAGGTCTCGGCGCTATCGAGGCCGATGAAGCAGAGGACGACGGTGTAGCCGGAGTTGGCGACTTCGCGCAGAAAATTCACCTTATCGCCTACCGGATCGGAGAAAACGGTCTCAAATACGAAACTTTCGCGCTGCCCTACCAGGGCACGTCGCAATTCGTTCGCCAACTCCGCGGCTTCATAGGCGCCCACGGCAAGTTCGCGAGCGAGATCGTCGGCATTCACGAAACGCAAACCCGCCGGTTGAAGGTACGCTAGGAAAAATGTGGATTTCCCTGCGCCGTTTGGGCCAGCCAACGCGACGATGAGCGGACGCGAGTCGAGCGGGAGCGTCACCGGGACTTAGCCGGACGAAACTTCCGGTTGACGAAGCGGCCGGTCGTGCGCGTGCCGTCCTCGTCAATCTTCACGAGCATCCCCGGTGCCGGGGACGTTTCAAAATGCGGATAAGGCCGCGCCGCCAGCACCGCGGACAGCCGAGCTTGGCCGGCGCGGGCGCTGACCGATTTTAGGCACGCAGACAACGGCACAGCTTCGCCGCG
>CAZWMF010000464.1:0-3622 GCA_964634535.1 uncultured Opitutaceae bacterium
CCGCCCGCCGCCGGTCCCGGGCGGCCGCGAGCGTCACGGGGCACTTGGGGCCGGCCGGGGAAATTGCGACCCGGTCGTTAGTCTGGGTTGATCCGCTCATCGCAGCCGGTATAATGGGCGGCCTAGTGATGACCCAAAGGATTCTCCGGTAACCATGCAAGACTCCGAGTTTGCCGAAATCGTCGCGCTGATCTGCAAGGAGGATACCCGCTTCGATCGCAAGGCCTACGAGTTTGTCCGGCTGGGCCTCGACCACACCGTGAAGGAGCTGAAGAAACGGGCCAATGATCGCACCGACCGATCGCGCCATGTGAACGGCCGCGAACTGCTCGATGGCCTGCGGGTGTTCGCATTGGAGCAGTTCGGCCCGATGGCGAAGACCGTGCTAAATTCCTGGGGACTGACCCGTTGCCAGGATTTCGGGGACATCGTGTTTAACCTTATCGAATACAAAGTGTTCAGCAAGACCGAAGCCGACCGACAAGAGGACTTTGAAGCCCTCTACGACTTTGAAGACGCGTTTGTGAAGCCCTTCCTGCCGGCGAATCGCCCGCGGGGTGGTCCGATCGCCGAAACCCCGGGGGCCGCTTAACCGTGCCCCCCTCTGCGAAATCGAAAGCCGCGGGCGGAGCGATCGCCCGGGACACCCGGCTATTGGACGGGTTCTGGCGCGAGCCGGTGGTGCGTCGGGTCCTGCCCAATGGGCTGACGCTGATCGTCAAACCCGACCATTCCGCCGCCCTGGCCTCCGTGCAAGTTTGGGTCAAGACCGGCAGCATCCACGAGGACGCCCGGCTGGGCGCCGGTCTTTCGCATTTCCTCGAACACATGCTGTTCAAGGGCACCGGGCGGCGGGCCGGTCGCCAGATCTCGGCCGAGGTCCAGGCCCACGGTGGGTATATCAACGCATACACGACCTTCGACCGGACGGTTTATTACATCGATTTGCCGAGCGAACACACCGCCGTGGCGGTCGACTTGCTGGCCGACGCCGTGTTCAATTCGACGCTGCCGGCCGAAGAGGTGGCAAAGGAGAAGGAAGTCATCCTGCGCGAGATCGCGATGACGCAGGACGATCCGGACGACCGCCTGTGGCAGGGGCTTTTTTCCCTGGCCTTCCGCGAGCATCCCTACCGCGAGCCGGTGATCGGCCAGAAGGATGTGTTCATGACGTTGAGCCGGGAAGACCTGCTCGACTATTACCGGTCCCGGTATGTGCCGAACAACCTCGTGGTTGTCGTGGTCGGCGACGTCGACCCGGCGGCCGTGCAGGCCAGCGTGGAGGAAAAGTTTGGCCGGGTGGCGCGCGCACGACTGGCGCCTGTCCTGGTGCCGGCCGAGCCGGCGCAGTTGGGTCCGCGCGAGGCGCACGAGTTTCAGGCCGTGGAGATTTCCCGGGCGGTCGTCGCCTGGCAGGTGCCCGGTCTCGCCCATCCGGACGCCCCGCTGCTCGACCTGCTGGGCCTCGCGTTCGGCCACGGCGACAGTTCGATTCTCTGGCACGAGTTGCGCGAAAAGGCCGGACTCGTGCATTCGATCGATGCGTCGTGCTGGAATCCGGGCAGTGGCGGGTTGTTCTGCGTGAGCTTTACCGCCGATGCGAACCGCCGGGAGGCCGCCCTGGCCGCCTTGGACCGGCTGGTGCGCCGATGCGCTTCGCAACTGACTCCGGCGCGCCTGCGCCAGGCGGTGCGCCAACTCGTGAGCGGAGAGGTGGCCGTTCGCCAGACGATGAGCGGCCAGGCCTCGCGGCTGGGCGCGGCTGAGGTCGTCGCCGGCGACATTCATTTTAGCCGGGGCTATTTCGAACGGGTGCGCGCGGCCACGCCGGCGGACCTGCGCCGGGTGCTCGCCACCTACCTCGTGGACCGCGGCCGCACGACGCTCTCGATCAATCCGGCGGCGGCGGCGCCGGCCGCGGCGGCCGCCGTGGGCGTCGCCGCCACCATGCCCGATTTCGACCAGCGGGTGCTGGCGAATGGCGCCCGACTGCTCTGGCAGCGCGAACCGCGGCTGCCCCAGGTGCATTTTCGGCTCCTGCTGGCTGGCGGGCCGGCCTACGAGCAGCCCGGCCAGCGGGGCTCGACGGCGCTCCTGGCGACCCTGCTCACGAAGGATACCCGCGCGCAGTCGGCGGCCGACATCGCGCGGGCCATCGAGTCGGTCGGCGGTTCGTTCTATCCGGTCTGCGGCAACAACTGCGTCGGCCTGGCGACCGAGGCCCTGGCGGGCGATTGGGAGCGGGCCCTGTCCGTGCTCGCCGGAGGCGCCCTCGCGCCGGCCTTTCGACCGGGCACCGTGGCGACCGAACGCGACGCCCAGGTGGCGGCGCTTCGGCAGGAGTCGGACGACGTGGTGAGCTATGCGCGCCGGGAGCTGCGCAGCCGCTTCTTTGGCCGCCATCCCTTGGCCTTGGGTCCGCAGGGCGACGAGGCGGGTGCGCAAGCCTTGCGCCCGGCTGATCTGGCCGCCCTCTACGCGCGGCTCTGCGTCGGTCCCGGCGCGGTCCTGGCCGTGGTCGGCGACTTCGATCCCCGGCGGCTCGTGCCCCGGCTGGAGGCATTTCTCGCGCGTTTGCCCCGGCGGCCGGCCGCCGTCCCGCGCACCGACGTCTCGCCGGATACGCTCCCGGCCGCGCCCGGCGACGGGGTCGAACAGCGTCCGCGCGAACAGGCGGTGGTGCTCCGGGGCTATCCTGGTCCGACGCCGCACGCCCCGGATTACTATGTCGCCGAGGTCGCCGACGAATTGTTCAGCGGCATGGCTTCCCGGTTGTTCGAGCGCGTGCGCGAGGAAAAGGGGCTGGCGTACTTCGTGCGCTCGGCGCGCGTGACCGGCCTCGATGCCGCCATGTTCTCGTTCTTTGCGGGCACCCAGCCCGGCCGCGAGGCCGAGGTGTTGGTGGAAATCGATGCGGAGATCGCCCGGGTGGCCGCCGGCCAGGTGGAGGAGGAAGAATTGCGCCGGTGCCGGGCGCGGCTCAAGGCCGCGCGGCGCCAGAGCATGCAAAGCAACGGCTCGCGCGCCTTCCAGGCGGCGGTCAACGTCCTCCTCGGTTTCCCCGTGGACGAGTGGAAGCAATACGACGCCAAAGTCGACGCGGTGGGCGCGCCCGAGCTGGCGCGCTTCGCCTCCCGGTATCTCGACCGGTCCCGCTGCACGCAGCTCGTGGTGCGGCCCTGAATGAGCGCAGCCGGGTGGACTGATGGCTGTCGGGGTTTCTGACGGTCTTCGCCCTCGGAACCGCAAAGCCCGCAGCCATGAGGTCTTGGCTGCATCCATCGGAGCCTTCCCATAAGCAGTCAAATCGGCTACTATACTGCCATGAGTCCGCTTCTTTCCCGAATCACCGTTGAGGCCGGCAAGTGCGGCGGTCGTCCCTGCATCCGCGGTTACCGGTTGCGTGTGAAGGATGTTTTGGAACTACTAGCACACGACGCGAGTTGGGCAGAGATATTGGCCGATTATCCATTCCTTGAACCCGACGACATCCGTGCCTGTCTGGAGTTTGCGGCTGCTCAAAATGATCATGTTGTCTTGCGGGACTCGTGAGGCGATTTCTCGTCGATAACCAACTACCGGCGGCGTTGGCTCATTGGATTGAGGCCCAGGGTTGCCTGGC
>CAZWMF010000465.1:0-3620 GCA_964634535.1 uncultured Opitutaceae bacterium
CGAGGATGGCACGCTGTCGTCGTGGGCCAGCGGCTCCTCGGCGATTCTGCGGGTCGACAACAGCTCGTCCGGAGCCGTCTACAAGGGCTTGACGATCGCCAACAACGGAAGCGGGACCTTTCTGTATGCGACGAATTTTAACGCCGGAACGGTCGACGTGTTCAACAGCAGCTTCACCCAGACCACGCTGTCCGGCTCCTTCACCGATCCAAGCCTGCCCGCCGGTTATGCGCCGTTCAACATCGAGAAGATCGGAAGCGATTTGTACGTGACCTATGCGCTGCAGGATGCGGCCAAGCACGACGATGTGGCGGGCCTGGGCAACGGCTTCATCGACGAATACGACCTCAATGGGAATCTCATCAAGCGCGTGGCCTCCAATGGTCCGCTGGATTCGCCCTGGGGCATGGCGATCGCGCCGACCGGTTTCGGTCCCTTTGGCGGCGATCTCCTGGTGGGCAATTTCGGCGACGGCATGATCGACGCCTATGATTTGTCCACCGACACCCTGGCGGGCACCCTGGATTACCAAAATGGCAATCCGGTGACGATTCAAGGATTGTGGGGGCTCGATTTCGGCAACGGCGCGAGCAGCGGCAGCGTGAACAACCTCTACTTTACCGCGGGAATCCCCGGCAGCGGCATGATCGAGGACCACGGCTTGTTCGGCAACCTGGTCAACGTGCCGGATTCCGGTTCCACGCAGATCATGCTGGCCGTCGTCGTGCTGGGCTTTATCGGCCTGCGTTCGCGTCGGGGTCGCGCTATCGCGATGGCGGTCGCCTAAGGCCGGAGTCGGTTTCCGGCGAGCCGAATGTCCGGTCGCCGATTTGCCCCGGGGATTCCGCCGCGTCGGCGCGATCCCCGGGATTCGGGTGATGATACCCGCCGCATGGTTCCCCCGGTCGCCGCCGATGGCGGGCCCGGCCGGTCGATCGGACGGTCGGGCCGCCGCGGTCCGGAAATCGGCGGGTCAGCGACCGGCGGCTCCCGCGGAATCGCCGGGGCCGGCGGGCACCGGGAATGCGAAGGGCTGGTCCGAGTGCACCGTGACGCCGAAGCGCTGGCGCGCCTCTCCTTGGGCGGGGGTCACGCGAATCCGGTCATGGCTCAAGAGGGACCGGACCGCCGATTCGATTTCGGGGATCGCCGCGGCCGCCGTCTCCGGGGTGTTCGGAGCGAGGGCCCGGTCGTTCACGATCAATTGGAAGTCGGTGCGGCTGAACTTGAGCGCCCCGGCAAAGGCCTCCTCCAGGCCGGCGCCCGTCCGCCCCGCCCCGTAAAAGGCCTGGGCGACCCGCTCGGCATTCGTGCCGGACAGCGGTGTCTTCCGCCGGTGCAGGACGCCCCAGATTCCATCGGTGTGATCGAGGGCAAAATCGGCCTCGTAACCGACCGCGATCACGCCGGGTCCGTTCGGCACATGCAGCAGTTCGGCGACGTCGATTAGGAGCACCCCGGGCACGGACTGGGCGGCCACCCAGCGGTGGAAGACGTCCACCACGGCGGCCGGATCGATGGCCAGTTGGCCGGCCACCGGGATTTTGACGATCAAATGTTGGAGTTCCATCGGGCGGAATTTGGGGCTTCGGCCTCAGGCCGGGGCGGCCGCGGGCGTCGAACGCAGTTTGTTGTAGCAGTTATGCACCCCCTCGATGAATAGCTGCGCCTCCGCGATGCGGTGATGCGCGGTGTCGGCCGTGTATTTTTCGCCGCGGGCGGCCTGCGCCGCGAAGAAGTAGTGGGCGAACTTCGGCCCCACGAACGGATCAAAGAAAAGCTGCGTGTCGAAAAAGCGCTCCTTGAACTCGGCGGCGATTTCCGCCGGATCGTTCCCCACGTCGTCGTACTGCACGTGGACGAGGGCCTTGGCCGCGCCGAGAAACGCCGCTTCCGCGGTTTCCCCGGCCGCCTGCAACCCGCCGCGGTCGAGCGCCACGCCGGCTTCGAAGACCAGGCGCTCGGCCGCGCCGATCTCGAATTGATAGCGCGAGACCACCTCGCCCGCGCACTCGCCGACGCCGATGTCGCCGATGCTGTACAGGCGCGGATCGCCCCAATCGGAATACAGGCTTGGTTCAACCTCGTAGGTCGGCAGGTTTTGCAGGAGCGGCTCCAACACATCGCGGATCGGACCCTTGCCCACGCGTTTGACGAAGGCGTAGAACCGCTCGTCCTTCTGGCGGTGGCGCACGTAGTAATCCGTGATCCGGTCGATCGCCTCGGGCGCCCGTTTCGACGGGACCGCGATGATCGGCAGGCCATACGAGCCCGCGTTGTTCTCCCATTGGCCGCCGAGCACGATTTGGAAATGGGGCACCTTGTAGCCGTTGATCGTCCGGCTGACCCCGTAAAAGCCGAGGTCGGCGACATGGTGGCAGCCGCAGGAATTGAAGCAGCCGCTGATCTTGATGTGCAGGCCGCCGATCGCCCGATCGTGCTCGACGCCCTTGGCCAGCAGGCGCTGCCGCAGTTCGCCGGCCAGGCCGCGCGACGAGGAGATGCCCAGCTTGCAGGTGTCGGTTCCGGGGCAGGCCGTGATGTCCACAATCGATTGCGCTCCGGGCTGGCCCAGCTGGGCGGCCGCGAGATCGGCGTGGAGCGCCGGCACGTCGTTCCAGCTCACCCAGCGGATCAGGAAATTCTGTTCGACTGTCGTCCGGATCGTGCCGCGGGTGTACTTGGCGACGATGTCCGCCAGGGCGCGCAATTGGTCGGCCGTGATGTCGCCCAGGGGGAGGGTGACGGCCGCCGTGACGTAGCCGTCCTGGCGTTGAGCCCGCACGTTGCTCTGCACCCACTGGCGCAGGGGATCATCGCCCGCGAGGGTGGGCGGGGTGCCCGGCGGATGCCGGGGCCCCTCGGCCGCCTGCTCGGCGCCCTGGATCATTTCCGTCCAGCGTGGATCGGGGCGGAGCTCGCGACGGGCCGCAAAGACCTCCTCCCGGAATTTTTCGATGCCCCACTTGTCGACGAGAAACTTGATTCGGGCGGCATTGCGATTTTTCTTCTCGCCGTGCCGGCCGAATACCCGGCAGACCGCCTGGGTGAGCGGCAGCATTTCCTCGACCGGGGCGAATTCGGTCAGCACGCGGGCCTGGCGGGGCACGGGGCCCAGGCCGCCGCCCACGACGATCTTGAATCCGCGCCGGAGCTGGCCGTCGACCTCGCGCACGGCCGCGACATAGCCGATATCGTGCATTTGCGTCAGGCCGCAGGCGTTTTCGGCGCAACCGCTGAACGCCGGCTTGAACTTGCGCCCAAACTCCATCGTGTCCGGATGGCCCATCAGGAACCAGGCCAGCGCATGGGAATAGGGGGTGACATCGAACGCCTCGTCGCGGCAGACCCCGGAGTACGGGCAGGCCGTGACATTGCGCACGGCGTTACCGCAGGCCTCCCGAGTGGTGATGCCGACCGCGGCCAGCCGCCGCATGAGCGACGGCCCGTTTTCGATATGGATAAAGTGGAGTTGAAAGTCCTGACGGGTGGTCACATGGGCGATGCCGTCGGAATATTCCTCGGCCAGTTCCGCCATGACCTCGAGTTGGCGGGGATTGAGGCCGCCAAAGGGCACCTTGATCCGCAACATGCCGGGCGCATCCCATTGGGTGCCCGGA
>CAZWMF010000466.1:0-3618 GCA_964634535.1 uncultured Opitutaceae bacterium
ACCAGGATACCGTGTTTCTCGGCCGGGAAATCACCCGCACCGAGAATGTGTCGGAAGACACCGCCCGGCTGATCGACGCGGAAATCCATCGCATCATCTCCGAACAACACGAGCGCGCCTCGAAAATCATCGGCGAGCATCGCCCGGCGCTCGACAAGATCGCCGAGGCCCTTCTGGAATTCGAGACGATCGAGGGCCGGCATGTGCTCGAGCTACTGGAGCACGGAGAGATTCGGTCGCCGATCGCGCTGACCACCGCGCCCAAGCCGGCGGACAAGCCGACCGAGAAGAAGCTGCCGGACCGCCCGCCGGCCCGCGACGAATTGCCCGGCCATGGGCCGGCGCCGGCTCCGACGCCGGCTTAGGTCGGCCTGCGGGTTTGTGCGCGTGCGGACACGGGAGGGCCGCCTGGCGGCCCGAGCGCGTCGGCCGTCCTCGGTGAGAACGGCATCGGTTTTCCTTGGATTCACCCCGGAATATCACCTAACTTCCTGATCGTGAAAATCTGCTGCATAGGGGCCGGCTATGTCGGCGGACCGACCATGGCCATGATTGCGCTGAAGGCGCCGGACGTGCAGGTAACCATCGTCGACATGAACCCCCAGCGGATCGCCGCTTGGAAATCCGATCAGCTGCCGATCTATGAACCGGGCTTGGAGGAAGTGGTGCGGCAGACGCGAGGGCGCAATTTGTTCTTTTCCACCGATGTCGCGGATGCGATCCGGGAGGCCGACATCATTTTCGTCGCGGTCAACACCCCGACCAAAACCTACGGCGTCGGCGCCGGCCGCGCGGCCGATATGCGGTTTGTGGAGTCGGTCGCTCGAACGATCGCGGAGGTTTCGACCGGTCCGAAGATCATCGTCGAAAAATCCACGATTCCGGTGCGGACGGCCGAGACGATCAAGGAAATCCTGGCGGCGAACGCGCCCGGTTGCCGCTTCGAAGTGCTCTCCAATCCGGAGTTTCTGGCCGAGGGTACTGCGATCGAGGACCTGCGCTCGCCGGATCGGGTCCTGATCGGCGGAGAGCGGACGCCCGGCGGGCAGGCCGCGATCGAGACCCTGGCCGCGGTGTATGCGCGCTGGGTGCCGCCCGAGCGAATCATCAAGACCAATCTCTGGTCGTCGGAGTTGTCCAAGCTCGTCGCCAATGCGTTCTTGGCCCAGCGGATTTCCTCGATCAATTCGGTGTCGGCGCTTTGCGAGGCCACCGGAGCCGATATCGACGAGGTGGCCGCGGCCATCGGCCGCGACTCGCGCATCGGACCGAAATTTCTCAAAGCCTCGGTGGGCTTCGGCGGGTCCTGCTTCCAAAAGGACATTCTCAATTTGGTCTACCTCTGCGAGCACTTTGGTTTGCCCGAAGTCGGCGCCTATTGGAACGCGGTGATCCAGACCAACGATTGGCAGAAGCACCGCTTCAGCAACCGCATCGTGCGCGCGCTATTCAATAGCGCCGCCGACAAACGGGTGGCGGTGCTCGGTTTCGCCTTCAAGAAGGACACGAACGATACGCGCGAGTCGCCGGCCATTTCGGTCTGCCGCGATCTGCTGGGCGAACAGGCCCACGTCGTGGTCTACGACCCGAAGGTCGACGCCGCTCACCTCCGTCGCGAGGTGATCGGCGACCGGCCGGCCTTGGGCGATCGACTGATCGTCGCCGCGTCACCCTACGAAGCCGCGCAGGGCGCGCATGCGATCGCCATCCTGACCGAGTGGGATGAGTTCAAGTCGCTCGATTTTGCCCGAATCTACGCCGGGATGATCAAGCCGGCGGTGCTGATCGACGGGCGCAATATTCTGGATTTGCCGAGCCTGGCCCGGTTGGGCTTTCGCGCGCACGGCATCGGCAAGCCCGAGGCCCATTGATTCGCCGGACGGGGCGCGCCAGCGCGGAGATGGCGAGGCCGAAGGCCGAGTATCCAAGGGATTGCCGCATATGCGGCCGCAATTTGTGCTGAATCCCGGCGAACCCGGATATTTCGTGAAAACGGCCAAAGATCGCTCGAAGCGCGGAGCGGAAATGACCGAGGGCGACTGAGGTGGGCTTCACTGCCCATCCAAACGATCCCGAGGTCTCTATTGCCCGTCCGATTCGGGCAAGATTTGGCCGATTTTGATGAAGTTTTCGGGCTAGGGGTGGCTCGCCAGCGCGGAGCCTTGGCGAAGCGCATCGAAAGACCCGGGTTGGGTGAGCGATTGGACGCGCATTCGGATTAGATCTGCCAATAGCAAGGCGGCCAACGCGCCGGCGGCGATGCGTTTGACCAGCCGGCGATGCCTCCGCTGGCGCGAGTATTGCCGCTGCGTCGCTGCATAGGCGAGCGCCGGTCCGTTCGTCGCCGGATGCGCGGGCAGGGGAGCAAGCGGATCGAACGTGTGGACGAGTCGCGGGTCGGCGACTCGCTCGAAAATGCGGCGAAACTTCGGGCGGGGCACGTCGCGGACCAGGCTGCCCAGCTTGGCATAGGTGTAATCGGCGTCCCGGGACAGCCGCGGAAATTCCAGGAGGGTGAAGGGAATCTCATGCGCGCACAGTGTCAGCATTAGATCGTGATAGAGTTCGGCCAGAATCGCCTTTTGCCCCCCCGGTTCGTCGGTATTCCAGAGACCGCCGGGCACGCTATTGAACGCGCCGCCGATGCGCAGCCGGCTTTGCGTAGCCGAATCCAGATCGCGCATCGGGATGAAGGCGTGATCGATCACGAACTGGCCGGACGCCAGGATTTCCGGCAACGCCTCGCACAAATTCGGATTCTTGACGATGTATGGGGCGTCCGGCGCGAGAATGTCTCGTTCCAATCCGGCATGGCAGTGCTCGTGATAGTCGCCACGCCACGAGTTGGTTGTAAACCCCGTGTCGAGACCGCATTCCGTCAGCAAGCGGACGAGCAACGTGGAGCCGGATCGGCCCGTGCCGGTTATGACCACTTTATGGGTGGGTAACCTGGCCGCGCGCGACGGGATTGCGCGGTCTGTCGTGATCTGGGAGCGGCCCATTGGGATAGAATGACGCAACACTCCTCCCGAGGTTTCAGCGCGGCGAAAAGATTTGTCGGCAGCAAGCGGTTGGCCCAACCCTGGGTTATCGTGCCCGGTGCGCGAATCGGCGGTCGGGTGACCCGCCCGCCGCCCGGGTGCCGCGCCAGTCAGCGTAACTACGCCGGAACCGGCGCCCCAGTCACATGCCCAGCGCCGTCTTATAGAGCCGCGGCACTCGCTTGGTCACCGAGCAAAGCGTTTCCCAGGGAATGGTATCGGCCCAGCGGCTGAACTCGGTGATCGTGATCTCCGCCTCGCCCTGGCGGCCCACCAGAACGGCTTCGTCGCCGCAGCGCGCCTCGGGCACCTCGGTGACGTCGATGATGGTTTGATCCATCGTGACCCGGCCCAGAATGGGGCAGCGGCGGCCGCGCACGAGCACCCAGGCGCGATTGCTGACCGAGCGGGGCACGCCGTCGCCATAGCCGGCGCAGAGCACGGCCACGCGCGAGTCCCGGTCCAAGAGGCGGGTCCGCCCGTAACTGATCGTGGTGCCCTTGGGCAGATTTTTGACGAGACCGATCCGCGTGTGGAAACTGAATACCGGTTCGGTCCGCACCTGACTCAACAACGA
>CAZWMF010000467.1:0-3617 GCA_964634535.1 uncultured Opitutaceae bacterium
AAGCGGCTCCGGCAAGACCCTGACCGCCCTCGCGATTCTGCGTCTCCTGCAGCCGCCGGCCCGGGTCGACGGCGGGCGCATCCGGCTGTGGCCGGCCCGCGGCGGGGCGATCGAGATCGCCGACTTGCCCGAGCGCTCGGAACGGCTCTACGAACTGCGCGGCGGATTGATCAGCATGGTCTTTCAAGAGCCGCTGTCGGCCCTGTCGCCGGTCCACACCGCGGGCGACCAGGTGGCCGAGGCGATCTGGGTGCACCGGCGCATATCCCGGGGGGAGGCGCGTCGCCGGGCCCGGGCGATGTTGGCCGACGTCGGGCTGCCGGCCGCCGTGTATGCCCAGTATCCGCATGAATTGTCCGGAGGCATGCGCCAGCGGGTCCTCATCGCGATGGCGCTCATCTGCAACCCGGAACTGCTGATCGCCGACGAGCCGACCACCGCCCTCGACGTGGCGGTGCAGCGACAAACCCTCGCCCTCCTGCGCCGCCTGCAGGACGAAATCGGCTGCTCGATCCTGCTGATCACCCATGATCTGGGCGTCGTGGCGCAAGCGGCGGACGACGTCGCGGTGATGAGCCAGGGGCTCGTGGTCGAGCGCGGCGACGTGCACACCCTGCTGCGGACGCCGGGCCATCCGGCCACGCAGGCGCTCGTGCGCGACTGGCGGGGCCGCCCAGAAGTGGCGGCCGCCCCGCCGCGATCGGCGGCCGCTCCGGGCCCACCGCTGTTGTCGGTGCGCAATCTCACCAAGCGCTTCGGCCCCGCGCGGTCGGTCGATGCGGTCAGTTTCGACGTCGGCCGCGGCGAAACGTTGGGCTTGGTGGGCGAAAGCGGCGCCGGCAAGACGACGCTCGCCCGGTGCCTCCTGCGGGCCCTCAATCCAACCGCGGGAGAAATTCACCTGCGGCTGCCCGGCGGCGCGGTCGCCGACCTGGCGCGCTTGTCCGCCCGGGAGCTCAAGGCCGTGCGCCTGCACGCCCAGATGATCTTCCAGGATCCGTATGCCGCGCTCAATCCCCGCATGACGCTGCGCGAGTTGGTGGCCGAACCGCTGGTCATCCATCGGCTGGCGCGCGGTCGCGAGCTCGATGCACGGGTCGATGCCACCTTGCAGCGGGTCGGCCTCGATCCGGCCCATCGCGAGCGCCGTCCCCACGCGTTCAGCGGCGGCCAGCGGCAACGCATCGTGATCGCGCGGGCGCTCATCCTCCGGCCGACGTTCGTGATCTGCGACGAAGCCACCGCCAGCCTGGATCCGGCCGTCCAGAATCAGATCCTCGACCTGCTGAAGGAACTGCAGGCCGAATTCGGGCTGACCTACTTGTTCATCGCCCATAATCTGGGACTCGTGCGCGGGTTTTGCGACCGGGTCGCCGTGATGCAGGCCGGCCGCCTGGTCGAAATCGCCCCGACCGAACGGCTTTTCGCCGCACCGGAACACGCTTATACCCGGCTGCTCTTATCGGCCGCGTCCGCGCTTGAGCCGCTGGCGCCCCTGCCCTTCCCGGCGCCTGCCACGGGTACGACGAACGGAGCAAAGAAGCCGGCCTGAGCCTCGGGAAAGCGGGCTTCGACGAGGCTGCCCGCCTCGTCGTGCTCCAGGCGGTGAATCTGGCCCACGGCATGCAGCCGGGCCATGACGTCGTACCGGTCGGGCGGAATGCGCAGGAGGATCGGCCCCGACGACGGCGCGGCCAATTCGCGACAACGCTCGGTCAGGGCGCCGAGCCCCTCGCCGGTCAAAGCGCTGATCGGCACGCCATTCGGCACGAGGCGGCGGGCCGCCGCGATCTGGACGGGCGTGGCCGCGTCGACCTTGTTGAATACGGTCACCATCGGCTGGTCGGCCGCGCCCAGCTCGGCCAGGACCCCGAGCGTGGTCGCCCGGTGCTTTTCCAGATGCGGGCTGGTCACATCGAGAACGTGGATCAGAAAATCGGCCAGCGCCACCTCTTCGAGCGTGGCCTTAAACGATTCCACCAGACCGTGGGGCAGTCGGCGGATGAAGCCCACCGTATCCGTGAGCAGGAGCTTCCGGTTGCCCGGCAGGGCCATTTGCCGCGTGGTCGGGTCGAGCGTTGCAAACAGGCGATTCTCCGCAAACACCCGGGCGCCGGTGAGCGCATTCAAGAGCGAAGACTTGCCGGCATTCGTATAGCCGACGATCGAAGCCGTAGGCACCGGCACGCGCTGGCGCCGCCGGCGCTGGACGTCGCGATGGCGCACCACCGCGGCCAGTTCCAGCTTGAGCTGGGCGATGCGGTCGCGCACCACCCGCCGGTCCTGCTCCAATTGGGTTTCGCCTTCGCCGCCCATCGCCCCCTTGCCCCGCTGGCGGGACAGGTGGGTCCAGGCCCGCGTCAAGCGCGGCAGGGAATACTCGAGGCGCGCCAGCGCGACCTGCAGGCGGGCCTCCCGCGTCTGCGCCCGATCGGCGAACACCTCCAGGATGACCTCCTGGCGGTCGATGACCGCCCGACCGGCCATTTTTTCCCAATTGCGCTGCTGGGCGGGCGAAAGCGCGGCGTCGAAGACGATCACGTCCGCGGCGTCCGCCTTGGCCAGGGCGGCGATTTCCTCGGTCTTGCCCTTGCCCAGGAGCAAGGCGGGCGAGGCCCGCCGGAGCAGGACCAAGTCCGCCCGGATGATCTCGAAACCCAGGTTTTCCACGAGTTCGGTCAGTTCGGCGAGCAACTCTTCGCCCTCCCCGTCCGGCATTTCCGGGGTCTGCACGCCCACGAGAAAGGCCCGCTGGGGAGATGTCGCCGCTGTAACCGATTCCGCCATGCCACCATTGACCGTCCGAACGTGGCCGACTTCAACCACGTAAATCGCGACCGGAATCCGTGGGCCGACCGATTGGCCGGACAAATTGGCCCGGCGAAGTGTCGGATCAGGCCACCGCACCGGACCGCGCATCCAGCCGGAATCGCCCAGCCGAGCCACATCGCGGGCCGGCTTCCCCCTTGACCCGCCGGAAAACGAAGCCACCCTCGATTGCTCCCTCCATTGCCTGGTGGTGTAAGGGTAGCACAGCAGACTTTGACTCTGTTAGTCCTGGTTCGAATCCAGGCCGGGCAGCCAATTTTCTGAATGAAAATTGGCCCGCCGTAGCCCACCGGGCGAACGCGGCGGGCAAAGCGGGACTTTAACGCTAAATACATTGTAGATTCCGGATTATGGACAAATGGTTCGATCCCTCCTTTGGTCGTCGAGCTAAACGCTCAACCGAACGTCGGAATCCCGTATAGCGTGGATGCGGGCGACCTAAATGAGCACTGTCCGGCGAGGTTGAAAATCCGTGCGAATGTAGCTCATTCCACGAAACGGCTTGCCGATGAATTCCTATGCTTCCGTCTGAGCTGACCAATCGGAATCGCGGCGATCGCCTTCGGATTCGGCGAATTCCCGCATTTGGAGCATCGTGTCAGTAGCTTCCGTGCGCCTCCTAAGTGGCCAACGCCACGTGCAGGACGGCCCCCATTCCGATTCGAAAGAACAGCTCGGTGGTTACGACATCATTGATGTGCCCAACCTCGAAGGCGCGCTGGAATGGGCGGCGCGGGTTCCGACGGCACCGGGAAGCTATGTTGAGGTCAGACGGAACCTCGTGGTGC
>CAZWMF010000468.1:0-3616 GCA_964634535.1 uncultured Opitutaceae bacterium
CGCGACTGCCTGCTGCAGCACAAGAAGCGCACGTTGCTCTATTTGACGCCGGAGGAGGGGCAGATTCGGATTGCCATCGTCCTGGGCGATCGGGCCTACCGATTGGCGATGGCCAGTTCCCTGCCCGGGCCGATCAAGACTATGTTTGCGGAAGCCACTCCCTATTCGGAGGGCCGGGGGATTCGGTATTCGGTGAGCAAGCTGGGTGACCTTCCGGCGATTCGCACCTTGGTCGCGATCAAGACCACGCCGCCTCCGCCGAAAGGTTGAAGTTTCCCAGGGCCGACCGGTCAATCATTTCCGTTCCCGGGCGACAACCACCCTGGCCGACAGAGCGAAGCCCAAAAGCACCGCGGCCGTAAACCATGCCCCGATGCTGAACGGCTGACGCGAATACTGGGAGAACAGCACCCCACCGCACACCAGCAAAGCCGCCAGCCCTGCGTAGATTCGCATGCCATAAAGAAAGACGAATGGAATGTAGTGTGCCCCCAGCAAGACCATCATTCCCGGAAAGAACAGGCAGACATTGTACCGGACCACGGGAAAAAGTAGTAGCATCGAGATCGGGAGGACCAATGCGACCTGCAGGCCGAGCCACTTGAGTTCGTTGGTCTTGCTCAAAGCGGGAGTTCGATTGACTTGCGCAAGCAACTCGGTGAACGGAAAAATGAGGAAGCCGCCGAATACAAAGGCGGCAATCGCCGCGGAGTTTGAAACCAGGACGGCCAAAGTCGCCGCGATCGCCCAAATCGCCGACGAGACGAGCTGCCCGTAGAAACCGCCGGCAAAATGGCCGCGTATTTCCCTTTGCGCGTCGCCAACGTTCATGGCGATTCTTGCTCAAAAACCGTGCGGGCCGGCGGCGTCGCCAGAAGGCGACGCTGTCCCAAAAAGCAGGGCTGACTTACCCAGGTTGGCGTGATTCGCGGGCCGGCGTTGTTCATTTGGAACTGGAGCTCACCGCATCGCCGCAGCCCGTTTGCGCAAGGTAGCCAGATAGGCCCGTCCGATTTCCCAGGCCAATTTCATGGCGCTCGTGGCGCTGAGAATCACGATGAACACGAAGAGCGCATGATTGATCGAATCGAGCGTCGCGTGATAGCGTGCTCCATCGAGCACGGGATTCTTGAGTTTGACCCAGGACCGATCGGCCGCGGCGAGCAAGAGCCCCAGGGGAATGAGTCCGAGGGCCGACTGGGCGATCCGGCGCAAGGGCCTCGGCCTTCGCCACGTTCCACGCCACAAATCCGAACCGCTCCAACTCAGGTTGAGCACGGTCAGCGCCAGGACCCACCAGTAGACCTGGCTCCAAATCGGCGCCAATCGGAAGGGCGAGACGTAGGGGCGCAGACTGTTTGGAAAAGCGACGCCTGGTCCGAACAGCAAGTAAGGATGTCGGGGTAGGAGCAAAAGCCAGACCAAGAAGAGCGAACCGAACACCACTTCGACGATGAGGCCGGCGTAACTGCGCGGCTTCTGGCCGCCACCATAATCCTTCTCGACCGGCGGGAGGGAACTCGGCGACCAGTCGACCGAGGTCGCCGCAGGCGTTTTCCGCGTGGCGGGGGCCTGCTTGGCGAACTCGATCACCGCAAAGATCAGCGTGACCCAGGCCGCATTCACTACGAGGACGTCCGGCAAGCTCGTTACGGCCGCCAGCACGACACTCCAAGTGGGAGTACCCAATGCCATCTGCATCACGCTCCCCATCACGTGAAAGATCGTGACCCAAATGAGCACGATCGCCATGACCATGCAGAACACCGGGAAAAGCGCCGGTCCGATGAGGTACCGCTGTGGTCGAAACGGCGCGGCCATCTGCTTCGGCGGCCCAATCTGCTTAAGCCACGCCTCCACTTCGCCAATCGTCAATGGACGGCCCAGTTCGGTCTCCTTATCCTCGAATTGCGATACGAGATTGGCCCGGAGTTCGGCGATAATGTCGTCCTGCCGCTTCCAGGGCAGATGCTTCTTTACGGCTTGGAGGTAACGTTCGATGAGGTCCATGGGTATTCGTAATGTTCTTATAAGATGTTCTGAATGGATGCATTGATGGCCTGCCACTCCTGCAGCAATTGCCCGAACATCTGCTCACCGGAACCGGTAAGACGATAGAACCGCTTGTTGCGCTTGCCCTCCTCCCGCCATTCGCTCGCGAGCAATTCCTGGGTTTCCAAGCGCCGCAACAGGGGGTAAAGCGTGCTTTCCTCGATATCCAGTCCGCGTTCGGCCAGAGCCTTGCGCAGCGCGTAGCCGTGGCGCTCCTGCCGCAGGGCCGCCAGAACCGCCAGCACTAAGCATCCGCGGCGCAGTTCGAGTCGGAGGTTATCGAAGGTTCGAAGTTCAGAGGGGTCTACCATGCGGAATATTGTGTACGGCACATACTATGTACCGAATAGTATATGCCGTCAAGCCTTTTCCTTCCCAGGTGCGCGTTCCTTCAATGTCTGATTGGAGCTCCGGCCTAACCCGCACCCGCGATCAAAGACTTCATCGATTGTTGACTTCAAGAGACCGGTGGTTCCCGGGCGGCCGCCCCGAGGTAGGTAACACCCCATACCAGCAGTCGTGAATTTGGCGTAACCTTGCCACCATGCCTGATACTCCCGCCCCCACCCCGGCCCAGCCCGCACCCGCAGTCGCCAGTCCTGCCAAGGCTCTTCCCGTAGCGGCCCGCCCGGTCAGGACTGCGCCAGACGACAACGGCGAGGCCGTTCCCACCCGGATGCGCATGCCCGTTTTGACGATAACGCTGGGGGTCTTTTCGGCGATCTTCCTGATCCTCGCGATCGGCGTCTGGACCCAGGTGAACGACCGGAACGAAACCATCCTGCAAAGCGAGAACCACCTTGCGCAGGTTCAGGCCCAAATCCTCGTACTCCAAGGTCAAGTGGCCGATGCGAAGGCCGCCACGGGCCGAGCCCAGAAGAGGATGACAGAAGCCCAGGCGGAGTCGCAGCAGCGCCAGGCCGACCTCGACAAGGCCACGGCGGCGGACGTCAATCTGCAATCGGATTTGGATAAGACCCGGGGTATCGCCACCGCCTTTCAGACCCAGATGGAGAACGCCAAGGTCGCTTCGATCAAGCACGAGGGCGAGGCCCAGATCGCCGAAACCCAGGCCACGGTCATGCAGACGCAATTGGACGCGGCGAAGGCCGACTCGGCCCAACTCCAAGCGCGGCTGACCCAGTCCCTCGCCTCGGCCGCCGACCTTCAGGCGAAGCTGGATGCCGATGCGCAGCAGATCGCGAAACAGCCCGTGAAGGCCTGACCGACCCAAACCGGCCCATTCTTGGCAGGGCATGTTCTTTCGCGGGTGAAGCAGCCGGGCTGCACATTGCCCACCGCAGCTGGCGGGGAATATGGAACATTCCCGCCGGTTCGTTGCTGAAGTTGGTGAAATTGGGAAATGAAATGCACGGGACCTGCCCGCAGGTCTTCGCCGTCATAATTTGGTATGCATCGGGCAGAACCTTGACATAGTTCCCCGGTCGGACGTTGGTCGCCTCCCTTGATCAGATTGCGCCGAACATTTGTTTTTCCGCCGCCGCCGGGCTTTGTAACATCGGCGGTCGCAGTTCAGCCATCGCCGACCGCGCTGCGTCCGTAC
>CAZWMF010000469.1:0-3613 GCA_964634535.1 uncultured Opitutaceae bacterium
CAACGAACTGCAGGGCGAGCGCGAGCAGCTTCGGCAGAAGCGGTCGGAACTCGACCAGCGCTCGGCCCGGCTCGACGCCGAGCGGCAGGAACTGGACCGGGTGCGCGGTGATATCGACGGCATGAAGCAGGAGATCGACCAGCGGGTGATTTCGATCCGGGAGGACGAGCTCAAGAATTTGCGCAAGCTGGCGGCCATGTATGCCACTCTCGAGCCGGCCTCGGCCGTCGCGATCATCCGCGAGATGGACGACGTGGAGGCGGTCAAGATCCTGTCGCTCATGAAGGCCGATGTGACCGGGCCGATTTTCGACACCATGGCCAAGACGCAGCCGGATGGCACGTCTCTGGCCAAACGCGCGGCGGTGCTCTCGGAGAAGCTCAGGCTCGTCAAGGACAAGCCCGTCACCGCGGGTCCCTAGAGCTGTTTGGCCGCCCTCCCGTTTATCCGATGGATGCAAATTCGATTGCGGGCTCCGATTCCGCGCCGGCCACCGATATCGGTGCCCTTTTTGCCGGGGCCGGAGGCGGCCCCAGCCCCCGTTTGACCGGAACGACCGATTCGGTCGGGTCCGATGCCAGTTCGTCCTTTTCCCAGTACCTGGACCAAGGCGGTTCTCGCGCCACCGGCAACCGCAGTCGGTCGGGCGCAGCCTCCAGCCGATCGGCGCAGTCGAGTCCGGCTTCGGATGACGCGGCGAACGGCGCGCCCGATGGGAATGCTGACGAGTCGGCGCCAGCGTCGACGCGGGCGAAATCGGGCAAGAGCCGTTCGGACGCGGCGGCGGACGCCGCGACGACCAACCCGAGCGTCGCTCCCAATCTGGTCGCCTGCGCCGCGGTCGTTTTGCCGACGCCCGCCGCGCCGACCGTCGCGACTCCGACCCAAGGTGCAGCTAGCGGAACGAAAGCGTTGCTCGGCGCTCTGGACTCAACTTCCGCGAACGGCGGCGGCCCGAATTTGCCAGCGACGGATCAGACCGGCGGCGGACGCGGGAGTCTAGGAGGAAAGGGTGCGCTCGGCCCGAGTCTTTCGGCGGGCGCTTCATCCTGGGGGAGTGCGAATGCGGTGGCGTCGCCGGCCTCCGGCGGGGCATCCCTTGGAAGCCTTTCCTCATCGGGTCGGGCTGGCGACTCCGTCGGCGTTGCGAAGGCCGCCGTCGCGGGCACCGCCGAGGCGAGCGCGATCCCGCCGGCTGGCTCGGGCGCCACCGGTTCCGACCCGCAGGGCGCGTCGGCCGCACGGCTTGCGGCCGGTCTCGCCGCACCGGCGGTGGGCAACATTTCGATGGGCGAGGTCCGCACCGCCTCGAGCCGGCAAGTCCGGGCGCCAAACGCGGCCTTGGCGCCCGCTTCGAGTTCGGGCGATGCGAGCCCGGCCGATGCGTCGGCGATCGATGGCTCGTCGGCCGCGACGCCCGCCGCGGCGGCGGCCACTGTCCAGACCTTGGCATGGTCCCGCAATGATTTGGCGAGCGCATCCACCGGCAGCCCGCGCAAGACCGATGCCGCCTCCCTGGGCGCCAATCCTTCGGCCGCTCCGGCCGCGGAAAAAATTGCCTCCGGATCGGGCGGGTCGGGCGGCGGTCGCGATTCGGCGGATGGCCGGGCGGATAAAAACGCATTAGCCTCTGATGGCAAGGGATCTGCAATTCAGTCGCCCGGCCTTGGCACAAGCAGTGCTCAACCCACCGCCGTGGCATCGACAACCCCGCATACCCACCTGGCCGAAGTGTCGGTGGCAGCCGCGTCCGGATCGGCCGCATCGATTCGCAGCGCGTCCGCCGAAGCGCCCGCCACGGCGGCATCCACTGCCCAGGAGGCGGTCGAGGCCATCGCGCGTATCGCCGACGCCCAGACGTCCCGCGCGGATTCCGGCGCCCATACCGTGAACCTGGCTTTCAAGTTTGGCGACGCGCAGTTGTCCGTGCGGGTGGAGATGTCGGGCGGCGAGGTCCGCACGCAGTTTCACACCGATTCGGCCGACTTGCGCGATGCGCTCAGCGCCCAGTGGTCCGCGCTCTCGTCGAGCTCCGCGGACCGGGCCTACCATTTTGCGGCTCCGGTGTTCTCATCTGGCGGCCCGTCTTCCGATCTATCGTCGTTCTCCCAAGGCCGTTCGCCCAGCCAGGGGACCGCGCCCGAATCCTTCCTCACCTCCCGCTCGTCGTTATTGGCGGCATCAGGCGAGGACCCGACCGCCGCCGAGGATGCGGCGTCTTCCGTCGGCTCGACGGTATCCACCGCCGGGCATTTGCACGCGTTCGCGTAACCCACCATGTCTGTTTCCGCCACCAGCTCAACTTCGGGATCCGGTAGTTCGTCGTCCAGTACGACGGCCGTCACCCCGTCCAGCCAGACTGTATCCATCACCGAGTTCATGCAGTTGCTCAGCACGGAGATGTCCAACCAGGACCCGCTGCAACCGATGGATCCGACGCAAAGCATGACCCAGTTGGCTCAATTCACGAGCCTCCAGCAGACCGGGGAATTGCTCCAGAATTCAAACATCAGCACGGCCGGCTCGCTGATCGGCGCCCAAGTCACGATCCCCGGAACCAACGGCAACCCCGCGACGGTCGGCGTCGTGACGGCGGTCGATTCCTCCCAGGTGGCCACCGGCGGCGCGGCGGAAGTCATCCTGAGCGGTTCGAGCACGGAATATCCGGTGACCTCGATCTCCCAGGTGACGCTCGCCCCGGCGAGCTCCAGCGCGACCTCCGGATCCACGACCGCGAGTTCTGTCCCGACGGTTTCAACCCCCATTTCCAAAAACTAATCCAGCTTCACCATGGCACTCCTCGGCACCCTCACAACCAGCGTCAGCGCACTCGATTCCTTTACCACCGGCCTCGACACGGTCGGCAACAACATCGCCAATATCAATACAACAGGGTTCAAGGGCTCGGACGTCAGCTTTGCCGACACGTTTTCCGGCGTGGGCACGCAGATTTCCTCGACTACGCAATCGTTCACCCAGGGCGCGCTCAGCACCACGGGCAATCCGACCGATTTAGGGATATCCGGGAATGGCTTTTTTATCGTGCAGGACACTACCAGCGGTGCGAGTTACGCGACCCGCGACGGTCAGTTCACGTTCAATGCCAAGGGCTATCTGGTGAACGCCCAGGGAATGGAGGTCCAGGGTCTGACCGGCGGCGCCCAGGTGGTGGGTTCTTCGACCAACGCTCCCAGCACAGCCGGCCCAATCCGCTTGAACCAAACGCCGCCTACCGGCACCCAGCTCGAGTCCGTGGCGATCAGCACGAACGGCGATGTCATTGAGACATACTCCGACGGTTCGCAGCTGATTACCAACCAGATTCTGATGCAGAACTATCAGGATCCCCAGCAGTTGATCAGTCAGGGTAACAATCTTTATACAAACTTGTCGGCGGCCGGACCGACCAATGGCGGAACCGCGCCCACGCTTGCCCCGGGGGGCAGCGGCCTCGGCACGCTGCAGGCGGGCACCCTGGAACAATCGAACGTCGATCTGACCCAGCAGTTCTCGAACATGATCACCTTGCAACGCGCGTTCGAGGCCAACGCCCGCATGATCACGATCTCGGATACCATTCTCGAGGACATCGTGAACATGAAGAGCCACTAAT
>CAZWMF010000470.1:0-622 GCA_964634535.1 uncultured Opitutaceae bacterium
GTAGCGGTGCCGGAGAAAACGGCCGGCGGCCGGCGACCGCGTAAAGCTGTACCCACCCGCGTTGTTCGTGATGATCGCCCCGTAGCGGCGCGAGCCGAGGTAGTTGGACCACGCCCTCGGGGTATCCGGACGGGTGATGACGTATTCGCGGGCGGTGTCGTTGAAATAGCCGAAGCGCATGGGTGGATCTGGCCAAAAGCCGTAGCCGGGTGAGAAATGGCTATTCAACGCCTTCCGGCCCCGGGATGTAAAGACGAAGCCCATGCCGGTTGCGGCACAATTGGTCAAAACCCCGTCGGATCTTGCCCGGCCGTATTGGACGGAACAATTGCCACGGCTCGCCGGTACACTATGGCTGGAACGCAACCCCATGGTCCGCCGTCGCCCCCACCTCCGCTGGCTCGCCGCCGCCACGGTAATCCTCGCCCACGCCGCGTTCGGGGAAATCGCGCCCACGGCCTCCCCGGTCTTTCGGTCTACGCCGGCGGCAGCCGCGGGACGTTATCGGGGCCCGCATTCGGTTTCGCCTGAACTGGCGGCCATCGTGGCGGCGGGCCTGCCCAAATACGTTCGCCCGGCCACCCCTCCGCCGGCCGCTTCGAGCCCGCCCGCCTGCGCCGCT
>CAZWMF010000470.1:632-3613 GCA_964634535.1 uncultured Opitutaceae bacterium
TTCGCCGTCGCTCGTCCGGGCGTCATCCAATTGCCCGCGCTCGTCGTGCACGGCGTCAAACCGCCCGACTTTAGCGAGCGCCAACTCTACACGAACAAAGGACTCGCCGAAGTGGCGGTCAAACGCTACCTGAGCCCGCTCTACTTCGTGCTCAACCCACTCGTCCTACCCTTGTTTGGCCACAGCGCGGAGGCCAATGCCATGGCGCAATACGAGGCGGACGAGCGCCTCCAGCGGTACCGGGGTCTCTTGGATACGGCGGAAATGATCCGCAAGAACGGCGACCCCAAGGAAAGCGCGGCGCTCAAGAATCTGATTTACGACACATTCATCCGGCAACCCGACTGGCGCGACGCCGTGCCGCGCCACTAGCCCGCGCGGTTACTCGACGGGACGCATCTGAATGGTGTCCACCACTTTCTCGCCCGCGAGAACGTTGGTCACCACGACCAGCCAGTCGCCCGGCTTGGCCCAGCCGCGGCGAATCAGATAGGCGAACGCGTCGCGAATCGTCTTTTCGGGCTCCGCGGAGAAATCCATGAGGAAGGGTTCGATGCCCCAAACGAGGAGCAGCCGTCGAAAGACGTGCGGCACGTCGGTGAAGGCGTAGATCGGACACCGCCAGGCCCGCAGGGCGGCCAGGGTCTGGGGCAGCGACCCATTGCGCGTGAATACGACGATGCCGGACTCGCCAATCTCCGAGGCAAGCAGGACGGCGGAGTGCAGCAGGCGGTCCTTGTGGGTCTTGAGCGGCAGCGTCGCGTTAAAGCTCTTGGTCGCACTGCCCTCGATCCGGTCGGCCACCCGCTTCATGAATTGCACGCATTCGAACGGATAGCGGCCGGTGGTCGTCTCCCCCGATAGCATGATGGCGTCGGCCGTCGCCCAAACGGCGTTGGCGATGTCGCTCACCTCGGCCCGCGTGGGCACCGGCGAGGAGATCATCGACTCGAGCAAATGGGTGGCCACGATGACCGGCTTGCGGTGCCGGATGCAGGAATCGATCGCCCGGCGTTGGATCAGCGGCAGGTCCTCCATCGGCACTTCGATGCCGAGGTCGCCCCGGGCCACCATGATGGCGTCGGCGGCGACGATGATCTCGTCCAGATTGGCCAAGCCGGATTGATCCTCGATTTTGGCGATGATTTGCGCCTCGCTCTTGGCCTCCGAAAGCAGCCGGCGCAGGATGTCGACGTCGTCCGCCTCGCGAACGAAGGACAGCGCGAAGAAGTCCACATGCTCTTCGACGCCGACGGCGATATCCGCCCGGTCCTTGGCGGTCAGCGCCGGCAGCCGCACCCGCACGCCGGGAAGATTGATATGGCGCCGGCTGGTCAGCCGCCCCGCCACGACCACGCGGCAGCTCACCCGATCGGATGAGGTCTCCACGACCTCGAAACGGATAAGTCCGCTGTCCACCAGGATCGTGGTGCCCACGGACACGTCGCGACCCAGGCCGGGATAGTTCACGCTCACTGCGGCGACCCCGTTTTCCGATACCCCGGGCCCGGGCAACAAATCGATCGCCTGGCCGGCCACGAGGTCGATCGGCGCGGCCAGGTCTCCCGTGCGGATTTCCGGCCCCTTGACGTCCATCATCAGGGCGATATGCCGGCCGGTGCGTTTGCAAACCGAGCGCACCCGGGCGATCATCGAGCGGGTCCAGGCATGGTCGGCGTGGGCCATGTTGAGTCGGCAAACGTCGACGCCGGCATAGATCAGCCGCTCCAACATCGCCTCCTCGGCCGACGCCGGACCAAGCGTAAAGATTACTTTGGTAAGGCTATAGGCCTCCTTGGGAAATTCGGCGGCCGTGGGGCTCACGCCCGCCAGACAGCAGAAGCAGTGCCATCCGTTCTCCGCTGGCCGGCCGAAAACCGTTGCGCCTCGAATCCGGGGCGCCATCAAATAGCTGGTGGACGGGCACATCGGATTTCTTGTCCCCCTCCCGCCGAGATCGTCCTCGTGCCCCCCTTTACCTTTTTCCGTGATCTTACCATGAAAATGGCGCTCTCCATGCTTGCCCTCGCCACCCCCCTTTCCGCCGGCGCCGCGCCGGCCGACTTTCACGCGTGGGCCGCCACGCCGCCCATGGGCTGGAATAGCTGGGACTGCTTCGGCACGACGGTCACCGAAACGCAAGTCAAAGCCCAGGCCGATTTCATGGCGGCGAATCTCAAGGCGCATGGCTGGCAATACATCGTCGTCGATATTCAGTGGTATGAGCCCGCGGCGAGCGGGCATTCCTACCGCGCCGGAGCGACCCTGACCCTGGACGCCTGGGGACGTCTCCAACCCGCTCCCAACCGGTTTCCCTCGGCCGCCCAGGGCGATGGCTTCAGGCCGCTCTCCGACTATGTGCATGCGCGCGGTCTCAAGTTCGGCATCCACCTGATGCGCGGCATTCCCCGCCAGGCCGTCGACCAGAATCGGCCCATCCTGGGGACCGCATATCACGCGCAGGACATCGCCAATCGCGCCGACATCTGCCCTTGGAATCCCGACATGTTCGGCGTCGATATGGCCAAACCCGGCGGCCAGGCCTACTACGACTCGGTGTTCGCGCTCCTCGCCTCCTGGGGCGTCGACTATGTCAAGGTCGACGACATCAGTCGTCCCTACCTCGTCCACCAGCGGGAGATCGAAGCGATCCGCCGCGCGATCGACCGGACCGGCCGGCCGATCGTGCTCAGTCTTTCGCCCGGCGAAACCGCCCTCGCGGCCGCCGAGCACGTCGGCCGGCATGCCAATCTCTGGCGCATCAGCGATGATTTCTGGGATCGCTGGCTCGCCTTGCGCGACCAGTTTCCCCGGCTCGAGCAATGGAATGGGCATCGCCGCCCCGGGGCCTGGCCCGACGCGGACATGCTGCCCCTCGGCCTCCTGAACCTGGGTGCGCGCGCAACGCGCTTCAGCCCCGACGAACAGCGCACGATGCTGACGCTCTGGTCGATCGCCCGCTCGCCCCTCATGCATGGCGG
>CAZWMF010000471.1:0-3611 GCA_964634535.1 uncultured Opitutaceae bacterium
AAGCCAGGAACTGCCCGCCATGGCCGCCGCATTCGCCCCGACCTACGCCACCGAGGGCCAAGCGCCCGCGCAGGTGCGGGCCGGCGTCGTACGCATTGAGTACAACCAGAACGGGCGGGCGATGGATCAGGACATCTACAGCGTGTACCTTCTCATCCAGGGTCCGGGCGGCTACGTCTGGGGCCTCGACCACATCACCGCGTTCAAGGCGGAAAAAGGCGCGCTCGACCAGGCCACCAAAACCTTCGCCCTGATGGCCGGCTCGCTCCAACCTACCCCGAAATTCATGGATGCGATCGGCCGGGTCACGAGCAGCCTTGTGCAGCAGTTCTACCAGACCCAGGAGGCCACCATGCAGCGGGTCGCCGCCGAGGTTCAGGCCGAGCAGCAGGTATCGCAGCAAATCATGTCCGGCTGGCAGGCCCGCCAAAAAGCCGAAACCGACGCGATCGCCAACTACGACGCCGGCGCCATCCGCGGCGTGACCAACGAAAAGGACGCCTACGGCAACATCGTCCAAGTGCCCGACGAGGCGGCCCACGCCTGGACCGATGCCAGCGGGGAAGTCGTCTACACCGAGAGCGAGTCTTTCAATCCCAGCCAGTACAAGAACGTCGACTGGCAGCAATTAAAGTAGGGCACGGTCGTTTCATTCCAGGATCTGCCGGGGCATCGCCGCGACGCCCGGAGAGTCCCTCGGCAATCGGGCGTTCAGTATTTTAGCCGGGTCCGAGCGCCAATCAAAGCGGCCACCGGCCGCTTGTGCGGTTTCCCATCGGCCGGCAGTATAGTGATGAAACCCAAGATGGACGATGCCGAACTCCTCCGCCGGTATGTGGCCGACCGATCCGATACGGCCTTCGGCGACCTGGTCCGCCGCCACGTCGACCTTGTCTATTCGGCGGCGCTGCGCCGGATGTCCGGCGATCACCACCAAGCTCAGGAGGTCACGCAAATGGTGTTCCTGAGCCTCGCGCGCAAGGCGAGCGGTCTCCTGCGCCATCCCTTGCTCCCGGCCTGGCTGCACCGCGCCACCGGGCTCGCCGCAGCGGATCTGCGCCGACGAGAGGGACGGCGCCATAGCTACGAACGGGCCTTTGCCGCCGAGGCGCCGCTCGTATCGAATCCGGAACCGGCCGACGACTGGCGGCGGATCGGGCCGTTGCTGGATGCCGCCTTAGACGGCTTGGCCGACCGCGATCGGGCGGCCATCATGCTCCGATTCTTCGCCAACCGGCCTTATGCCGACGTCGGCCGCCATCTGGGACTGAGCGAGAACGCCGCCCGCATGCGGGTCGATCGCGCAATGGACAAGCTGCGGGTGCAACTGAGCCGCCGCGGGATCGCATCCTCGAGCGCCGCCTTGGCCGCCGGCCTTGCGAGCGAAGCGGTGGCGGCCGCTCCGAGCGGCGTGGCCGCCGCGGCGATTCTCACCAGCACGGCCGTGGGCCCGGCCGGTACCGGGATCCTCCTCTTTATGAGTGCCAACAAAATCGCGCTGGGTGTCGTCGCCCTGGTTGCCGCCGCCGGCGTCGGCACCCGCGCGATCCAGGAACGCTTCAATGCTCACTGGGCGACCCGTGTCGCCGACCTGCGCACCCAAGCGGCGAGTCTGGCCGCGCTGCAGCGAGAAAACGAACGGCTCGTCCTCGACCTCGACCGCGCGCGCAGCCGCTCCCAGGCCGGCTCGGATGGCCCGGCGCTCCGTGCCCAACTCGAAGCCCTCAAAGCGGAGGTGACCGACCTCCACCGCCAAATGAATGCCCGGCACACCGCCGCGCCTTCCGGCCCCCGCGTCTACAACCCGGCCGAATTGGACGTGCTGCCCCGACTGACGCATCCGGTCGCCCCCGCCTATCCTGCCGCGCTACGCATTGCCGGCACCGAGGGCCAAGTCGAGGTGCAATTCTTCGTGGATGCGACCGGTCGAGTGGCCAATGCCCAGGTGTCCGATTCGACCGAGCCCGCCCTTGAGCAATCGGCCCTCGACGCCGTCACCCAATGGACGTTTTCGCCCGCCCAAAAAGGCGGGGCCAGTGTTTCAACCTCCCTGCGCGTGCCTATCGTTTTCTCCCTCACTGCGAATGGCACGCCGCCGCCGGCCGCGGCGAGCGAAGCGCCGCAGGATTGGTTCCCTTCGGGGAAAGGCTAAGCGGATGACCGCCCGCTCGATCATCTTCGCCGTCGGAGCCATTGGCATCGGTATTGCCACCACAGTTTTGCTCAACGGCTCCCGGCAACGGCAGCGTCTGGAGGCCGAAGTGGCGCGCCTGGTCCCGCAGCAAGCCGCGGCCGATCGCATCCGCGCCATGAATGCGCAGTTGCGCCGAGCCCTGGCTTTCACCGAAACCGGAAGCGAGCTCCAACAGCGGCAACGTGAAATCGAGCGGCTGCGCTTCGGAATCAACGGACTCGAACTCGAAGCCCGTGCGCTCAAACGCGAGCTCGGTGTCCCCTCGGAACCGGTTTGGCCCGCCGGCGCCGCCGTCCGATCCGCCGTCCTCTGGGCCTACTGCGGCCAGGCCACGCCGGACGACACGCTGGAAAGCGTCTTGTGGACCGCGCGCACGGGCGACACGGAGCATTTGGCCGACCTGATCGATTTCGAACCAGGGGCAAAGGCCAAGGCCGAAGCGCTTTTCGCCAGCCTGCCGGACGCCGCGCGCGTCCAATATGGCAGTCCCGCGGGAATCGTGGCCGCACTGATCGCCGCGCAAATGCCGACCGACTATGCCGCGATGGCCGCTGTAGCGCGCTCCGAGCCGGTCCCGGGCGTCGCGCTCGTGCGCTTGCGCCTACTCGACGGATCCGGGGTCCAAAGCGACCACGACTTCAAATTGCTGAGTGCCGCAGGAGCCTGGCGCTTGGCCGTGCCCGAGTCGGTCGTCGATAGCGGCGTCGCCCAAGTGCGCGGCACCGCGGCCGCAAAGTGAAGCCGAGCGAACCGCCGCGGCCGTCGGCCTATCGCCGTCTCCTTCTGGGTTTGCTGGTGATCCTGGCGGGTTGCATGCAGCAACGAGTAGCGCCTGCTGGGGGCACCACCTCCATTCGCGCTATCGCTCCGCCCGCGTTGAGTTCACTCGCGCTTGGACCCACCCGCGATCCCCAGGAGGGCGACACCCGCGAAGTTCTGCTACCGGCCCAACCGCTGGGCGATCGGCCGATTCCGCCTTACCCGGCAAAGGCACTCGCCGCCAACGCCGGGTGGGTCGTCATCGCCGTGAGGATTGCGATCGACGAATCCGGCCGGGTCATCGGCGTCGAACCGAGTCCATTCGGATATTCCACGGGCACACGATTTCGGGACGCCTTCCTGGCCGAAATCAGAGCCACCGTCGGCCAATGGCGATTCACACCGGCCCAAATTCGCACCGACCGTGTGGTGAGTCTGCCCGAAGGACTTGCCTGGGAATGCGTGGGCTGCCGGCCATCGGAGTCCGTGATCGATCTCGCGTTCAACTTCTCGGAGCGCGCGGGCAGTCTCTCGACTAGGGAGTTGCCGCAAGCAATCCCGCGATGACGGACGACGAACCGCGGCGATGCCGTGGAACGGCGCCAATTCCTTCCAGAAAAACCTTTGACAGGGGCTCATTCGGGCATAGCTTGACCCT
>CAZWMF010000472.1:0-3610 GCA_964634535.1 uncultured Opitutaceae bacterium
TTCAGGGCGTCCGCCTTGGCAATGGTTTCATCCAGGCGGTCAATTCTCCGGCGTAGTCGTCCGCGGTGCGAAACCGTCGCGCCCGGGCCTCGGCCCCGAGCCGGGCCCGTTCGGCCTCGTCCAGCATCAGCCGTTCGCAAGCGTCGGCGAGGCTCGACGCATCGACCGACGCGAGCCCAAGGCAGCCGCCGCCCGCGGCGATTTCACCCACGGCTCCGGTCGCCGAACAGACGCAGGGCTTGCCCCGGATCAGGCTTTCCACGACCGGCAGCCCAAATCCCTCCAGGAGCGACGGGTACACCGTGAAGGCCGCTTCGGCATAGGCGGCCTCCAGGCGCCCGTCGTCGACCGCGCCGTCGTAGCGCAGGGGTCGACCGGCGGCCTGGAACGCCCGAATTTTGTCCAAGGCCCCGCGCGCGGTTTCCGGACGGGCGAGTCCGATCAGGCGAACCTGGAACCGCCGACCCCGGCGCCAGAGCAGCTCGCAGGCGTCGAGAAACGCCTCGTGGTTTTTGCGGCCCTCGATCGTGCAGACCACCAGCATGACCGGCGGACCGGCATGGCGGCCGCCCGCGGCGTCGACTGTGGAGGCCAATCCCGGCGGCGGCGTATGGATGCCGAGGGGCAGGGCTTCCACCGGCGGCGGATGGGGCACGCCCACCCAAGCCCAGTAGTCGACTAGCGCCCGCCGCGTCGTTTCGGAAATCGCCGCGATTCCGTCAAAGCGCGCCAATTCGAGCAAATACGAGGGAAAGCGCTTCGCGACCGACGGGGGCATCAATTCCGGCCGCTGGAGAGCGATCGCATCGTGAAATAGCGCGATCCGGGGCCCGGCCACCTGATGGAACAGGTCCGGCAGGGCCGCGGCGGTCTTGGAAGAAAAAATCTCCGGCACGATGAGTCCGGCGGACTCGCCTCCGAGGTTTGCCGGCACCCGGCCGGACCAACGTCGGTACCGACCGCGCCACCGCTGGCGCCAGGACCAGATGGCGGAGCGCTTCGTGGCCGGCCCGCGGATCGACAAACGGGCGATTTCATCGGCGCCCAGGTCGCGCCAGGCTTGCTCGTAGGGATCGAAGACGAGCGGCCGGGCCGCGGGCCCGAGACTGCGCCACAGGCCCCGGGCGACCCGCTGGATGCCGGTCAGGGCTTTGGCGTGGCTCGTGTGGCTGAGATCCAGCCAAAGGGGGCCGTTCACGGTGTCTTCTGAATCCCGGCGCCCGGACCGTCCCACCGCCAAATCGTGATATTCTGAATCGTGGCCACGGCGCTCCAGTGTCCCCGCATCGTGTCGGCGAGCGCGGGGTCGGTCTCCCAGCGAAACAAGGGCGCATAGATCGGTCGGCCCTGGCGGGCCGCCTGGTCCGCGATTTCGCGAAAATCCCCCGGCCCCAATTCATCCCAACGCACCACCGTCCGGTCGGTGTAAAAGAACGCGGCACCGCTCGTCTGCATGGCGGCGAGGATGGCGTTGCCCGGGGCGTGGGCGTTGATCCAGGCCATCGCGTCCGGGTAGGCGGATTCGCCGTGTCCCACCGTGAGAACCTGCAGCTTCTTGGCCCAATAGGCTTCGCCGGCCACGCCGGCTAACACGAGACAAGCGACTGCGGCCCCGGCGGCGAAACTCGCCGGGGCGGCGTTGGCGACCCACCGCAGCATCCAAAGGATGCCGAGCACGAAGGCGGGCGCCGCCGGAAGCAGAAAACGGAGGTACCACCAGGCCTCGTGCGTATGGAAGTAGCTCACGTAGAAACCGAGGTAGACCAATATCCAGGCTCCGAGCATGCCCGCGGCGCGCGAGCGGGCGGCCGCCCAGGGCAGGCCGAGGCAGAGCCAAATCCCGGGAGTGAACAGGATCGGGAGCCAATGCGCATAGTGGGCCAGGGTTACCCGCACGACCCGGCGTTCGAAGAGATAACCCGCGTCCCCGTAGCCAGTCGTGAGCAACGAGCCGTAGGCATTCAGGCTGTGCGCGCAGAAAAACACTCCCCCCGGCAACCCCCCCAGAACGAACAGCGCGAGCCGGCCGGCCGCCGGCCGCCAGCCAAATCCGTCTGTGCGCGACGGCCACCAGGCGACCGCGATCGGCGCAAACATCAGCACGTTGTTGGGGCGGATCAGGACGGCGAAGGCAAAGGCGAAACCCGCGGCCAGGGCCCAGCCGGGCCGTCCGCGGGCCTGCCAGGCCGCCGCCGCCGCCGCCGCGCACCACACCAGAGCGGGCAGGTCGCTCATGCCCTGGACGGCGTAATTTAGGTACAGGGGACTAGCCGCCAGGAGGGCCAAGGCGCCGAATGACCACCGGGGAGACAGCCCAAATCCGCGGGCCAAGCCATAAATCAACAGGAGACCGGCGATGGCATGCACGACGACCACCACGTCGAAGGCGTGGGCCCAGCCGGCGACGGGCTCGGCCGCCAGAATGAGCAGGGGCACGCCCACGGGGTACGTGGGCACCAGGCTCCCGTCCGCCACGGGCTTTAGCCCCAACGGTGTGTAAAGAAAGTCATTGTGGGGCCGCACCCCGGGAATCGACCGAGGCGGGCTGTGCAGGTGACCGGTGCCCAGCAACCGGGCGTGGTTCATGTAGCCCGACGAGTCCGAGCCGCCGGCGCAGGCATTCACATGTATGGCCAGCAGGACGAGGTATGCCGCCAGAAGCCCGGCCACCCCCAGGCGCGCCGACCGGCTTAAGTGCCGGCTGGTGAATAATGTTCGATGAGGTTCTCCTTGCTTCAAAACGGGGACCTAAATGGTCTCTCCAGTGGGTGTTAAAGCTCAATTCCTTTCTTCGGCAGCGGGTGGCGCCTTGGCCGGCCTTGGCCTGCCTGGCCACCCTGATCGTGTTCGGCTGGGTGTGTTCGCACTTCTATCTGCCGGGAAAGGGATTCACGTATCTCGTGGACTTCGGCGAGCGCCAGCACGCCCGCTATCTGCCGGAACTTAACGCGATCAATCACTACGAACTCACCGATTCCGACGGCTACGATGCCCAGTGGTACGCCCAGATTGCGATGCATCCGCACCTGGGCGATCCCCAGTTGTCCACGGCGGTCGACAATCTGCCCTACCGGGCCCGCCGAATCCTGTTTTGCTGGACCGCCTGGCTTCTGGCAGGCGGCAATGCCAGCCGGGCTTTGCATGTCTACGCGGCGCAAAACATGGTCGCCTGGTTCTTGTTTGCCGTGCTGCTTTGGCGTTGGCTGCCGCCGAACCGCCTCGGCAATTGGGTCCGGTGGACGGGCGTGCTTTTCTCGTTTGGGCTATGCTGCTGCGTCCGCGGTTCGCTGGTCGACGGGCCGAGCGTGCTGATCCTGGCCGCCGCCATGGCGCTCTTGGAGGAGGGTAGGGCCGGTTGGGCCACCGTCGTCTTGGGCTTCTCCGGCCTGGCCAAGGAAACCAACCTGCTCGCCGCCGGCGCCTGGCTGCCCGAGCGCTTTGGCGATTTCCGCGGCTGGCTCCGGGCCCTTGGCCGGATTGCCCTGGCGGCCCTTCCCCTGGTCGCCTGGATCGCCCTCTTGACCCACCGGTTTGGCGCCGGCGGCGGCTTTGGCAACCGCAACTTCGATCTGCCGTTTGTGGGCTACATCGGCAAATGGCGGGAGGTGGC
>CAZWMF010000473.1:0-3604 GCA_964634535.1 uncultured Opitutaceae bacterium
TTTGATGCTCATGTGGAAACCGGATTAGTGACTGGCGGTCGCGGCCTCGGCCGCCTTCTTGATGTCTTCTTCGTGTTTAATGGCGTCCAGGATGCCGCGCTCGAAGCGCTTGAGCTCGCCCTCGGGAGAACCGGGAATCTGCAAAGCCTGGTGAACAGCGTCGAGCGCGTCCTGGTACTTGCCCAATTCGTAGGCGGCGTACGCCAGCCGTTGGTAGGTCACGTAATTGAAGCGCTTGCTCAGATTGCCCTTGGCCACCGCCTTGGCGGCGTAGTTGTAGGTCTCCTTGGTGTCGTAGTTGTTGCCGTAGAACTCCGACAAGAGCGCGTCCACGTCGGCGATATCCGGATACCGGGCTTCCGCGTCCTTCAGCACGCGGATGCTGTCCTGATTCGAACCGATCTGCTCGTAGCATTCGGCCAGGTAAATCCAGTTATCGAGTTTGTCCTCGATCGCGCCGTTGCGCAGCCCCTTTTCCATCAGCTCGGTCGCCTTGCCGTATTGGCCCACCTGGTTGTAGAAGCTGACCAGATTCTGGTTTTCGCGCGGGGTGTTCATGTAACCCAGAGCCTGGGCCCGTTCCTGGGCGTTAATCATCCGGGCGTAATAAATGCGCTGTTTTTTGGGATCCTTGTCGGCGCCCACGATGATGTTGTTGTAAACGGCGACCAAGGCCGACCAGTAGTCCTTGTTGGTCGGCTTGAGGGTGGTGAGCAGCTCCAGATAATCGGCGGCGTCCTCGAGATCGCCGGTCGACTGGCATTCATAGGCCAGGAGGTGGTAATAGGTGTCCTTCGGGCGGATTTCGAGGCGCAACGCCTTCTCGGTGGCCTCGCGCGCCTGCTTCATCAGGTCGACGTCCACCTTGTCCGGGTTCACGATTGCCTTGGAGAAAAGCAAAGTCGCGTAAAGATACTCGTCGTCGCCCCGGGGCGACTTCGTCTGGCTCAGCCAACGCTTGAGGTAATCGCTCGACAGGTCCAGGTACCGCTGCTGGCCGACCTTGTCGTCCTTCATCGCCGAACCAATCGTATAATAGAGTTCGGCCATGAGCTGCAAGTGCTCCAGCCGCTCGCGCTCCCGGAAATAATTGGGGTGCTGCCGGGCGATCTGCTCGGCCTGCTCGAAATGGCCCTGCGCCTCCGTGGGCGAGCTCTTGGCCTGCCAGTAGATCTTGCCCAGGGTGTCCTCGGCCAAAAAGCGGTCGAAGCTGTCGGCGCCGACCTTGCTGATCAGTTCGTTGAGCACGGCGATGGCCGCGTCGTAGTTCTTGGCGTCGACCAGCGGCCCGACCTTGGGAAAATCCTCGTGGCCCTCGTCGGTCAGATCCGGCGGCTCGTTGGCCGCATCTTCCGCCCGCATCCGGTGGGGCGTGGCGCAGAACAAGCCGGCCCCGGCCAGGAGCAGGCAGAGAATTCGGGAAAAAGCGGAGAGACGAATGGGGATGGAACGCACGGGCGATTATTCCTCGCTGTTCAGGGAGAACACGATGGGCACCTGCATATAGGAGTTGACGTTGCGTCCGTTCTTGCGCCCGGGCTTGAATTTCCACTTGGCCACGGCGGCCACGGCATTCTGTTCGAAGTCGTGCTGGGTGGAGCTGGCCGCATAGGCGTTGCGCACGTCGCCGTTCGCATCGACGATGAACATCACGACGACCTGGCCGGAAATGCCGGCGCGACGCATTTCAAACGGGTACTGCGGCGGCGGACGGGAAATGGCTTCCGGGATCTGGTCCAACTTGGAGATATCGAAGATCTGGCCGATCCCCTTGGCCCAGTTGCCGGTGTTCTGCGGAATGATGATGGCGCTGCGATTGACCTGCACGTTCTGCGGCGGCGGCGGCTGGAGCTGCTGGATGAACGTCGTATCCGTGGTCATCTGGGGCACGTCCTGCTGCATCGGCGGGGCAAAATCCTGCGGGGGCGCCTGCTGTTGCGTCGGATCAACCACCTCCTCGGTTTCCGGCTTGATCTGCGGCATGTCGAAGACCTCGATCTTGGGCAGCTCCTCCTTGACCACCGGCGGCTTCGGCTGGTGGGACAGCATTTCGCCGAACACGAAAATGCCGAAGAATACGAGCCCGGAAAACACCGTGCCCACGACCAGCATCAGGTGCTTGTAATTGACCGCCAGCGAGGCGACCACCATGATGCCGATGACGATATAAAGGGAGTTCATCGCAGGGAGCGCGCCGGTTACCGGCCGGTGGGCCGGGTTTGGGTCTCGACCGATACTTGTTGGATGCCGGCCTTGCGCACTTCGTCGAGCGCCAGAACCGTCGCGGAGAATTTGGCGTCGTTGTCGCCCGTCACGAGAATCTTCGGCGTGGTGACGGACTTCTTGTACTGGTCGATCCGGTACGCGATGTCGTCGGTGGAAATGAGCTCGGAAGCGTTCTGCCCCTGCTTCCAATAGCAGGTCTTCCCGCCGGACATCTGCAGCACGACCATGTTGGGATCGGGCGGCGAAGCGGACGGCGGGCCGGCTTTGGGCAGGGTCACCGGCACCTCGACCAGACGGTTGAGGGAGAGGGTAAAGAGCACGAAGGTGGCCAGCAGGAAGAAGACGACATCGATCAGCGGGATGATTTCGATGCGGGCTTTCTTCTTGCCCTCCTCGGGTTTGGGACTGGGACCGGCCATGGATTTAGTAAGGGTTCAAGTCGCCGCCTTCTTCTCCTGGGTCTGGATGAAGATGTGCCCGATGCCCGCCTTGCGGGCCTCATTGAACACATACACCACCTGGCCCCAGGGCGCGTCGGCGTCGCCGTTGATGACGATATGGGCGTCCTCTTCCGGATGATCCTGGTGAAATACCTGCAGGCGGTGGATGAGTTCATCCAACGTCACCGCTTCCTGGTTCCAGGCCGGCGTGCCGTCCGCCAGGACGGTCACCGTGGCCACCCCCGTCGGATCAAACGGTTCGCCGGTCGAGGATTCCGTATAGGTCGCGAGCGGCAGCCCCCCCGATTTGTTCAGGGAGAGCGTGAATAGCACGAAGGTCGCCAGCAGAAAAAAGACGACATCGATGAGAGGGATGATCTCGATTCGCGCCCGTTTTTTTCCACCGCTACCTTTGGAACTGCCGCCGCCAGCCATGTCGTGGGGGGGTTGGGGAGATTAGTGGCTGGTCTCGGTCTCGGATTTCTTGATGAAGATCTCCAAGGCATGGGAGGCGTCGGACACCTCTTGTTTCGCCTGTTCGGCGCGAGCATTGAGATAGTTGAACGGCAGCAGGCAGCAGACCGCGATGAACAGACCGCAGCAGGTCGCGATGAGCGCCTCGGCCACGCCGCCGGTGATCGAACCGGCTTGGGCGGCGATGTTGCTGCCGGTGCCCAGGGCGCCGAAGGTCCGCATCATGCCGGTGACGGTGCCCAGCAGACCGAGCAACGGGGCGGCGGTGATGCACGTATCCATGGTCGCCATGCCCTGCTGGAAGCGGTTGAGCTCCTGGCTCGAGGCGCGGATGAACGCGTTGGAGAGCGAGTACTCCTTGTTCGAAAGGCTGTAGACCAGGATGCGCGCGACCGTGTCCTTGCTCTTGCGGCCGATCTGCAGGGCACCCTCGGTGTCTCCCTTCTCGACGCTCTCCAGCATCT
>CAZWMF010000474.1:0-3598 GCA_964634535.1 uncultured Opitutaceae bacterium
GGATGAGCGGGACCGCCTACGGCACCGTCGTCCTGCATGTCGCGCCGGAGGCGGCGCTGGGCGGGGTCTTCGCGCTGGTCCAAGACGGCGACCGGATCGAACTCGACGTGGCAAAGCGCAAGCTTTGGCTGCATGTCGAGGCGGAGGAGTTGGCGAAACGCAAGGCCGCCTGGCAGGCGCCGGCCCGGCCGATGGAACGCGGCTATTACAAGCTCTATGTCGACGAGGTGCAGCAGGCCAATCTCGGCGCCGATTTCGGCTTTCTAGTCGGCAAGAGCGGGGCGGCGGTGCCGCGGGACAATCATTGATCCTGCCGTGCGTCTGGAGCGCGGCCGGATTGAACGTGCTTGTCGCCGGGCGGCCCGGGGCCGCGCCGGCTTTGAGTAGGGTTACAACCCATCGCCGATGAAGTGATTTCGGCGTAGCCTCTCGCCATAAATCGAGGGCGAATCAACGCCTGAGAAAATAAAAAACTATGGCCACTCTCTTCTCCCCGGTTCTCGCGAATTTCTACTATGTCGGCGGCGGTTCGGTCGGACTCGTGGTTTTGATCATTGTTCTGGTGCTGCTCTTTCGCCGCTGAAGCAGTGTTCTCCGTTGTTGGGTTATGGCGGTTCGTGAGGAATTGGCGGGCCTGCCTGGCCCGATCCGGATGGGCGCTGCGAAGCGCATTCGGTCCGAATCCCGGACCTAAATTCCGGCGAGCCGAATCGGCCGGCCGGCGGGTGGCGCGCGTTGGCTCCGGCCCTATGGCCTCCTGAGCTTGCCGGCGGAGCGCCGATCGAATCCAACCCAGGCCACCCAGGCGATGAAAGCCCCCTGAAACGGCAGGCGCAGCCATAAGGCCAAGGGGGGAATGGAGGTTCCGGGCATGAAGCCCTGCAGCGCGACGTGGAGGTTGGCGGGAAAGACTGCGACTAATAGGGCGATCAGGCCCCAGGCGGCCGCCCGCCGCACCCTTGGGAGCAACAGGCCGAGTCCGCCGGCGATTTCGCAAGTCCCGGCGATCCAGTTGAGCTCGATCGGCCACGGGAGCCAGGACGGCATCATGCCGAGGTAGATCGCCGGAACCCGAAAATGATTCAGGCCCGCGAAAACAAAAAAGATCGCGAGCAGCCAGCGGAAAACGCGAGTAAGCATAATCATCTACCGACCTCTAGTCAGATCTTCCGGTCCAGCAAGCAGCGCCAAACCGCCACTAAGAAGGCGGCCTCCCGTGGTGGGCCACTCAATTCCAGCTTCGGTTGATTTCGCGATCCTGCCGCCGCCGGTCAAGCCCCGGCCGCAAGGAGCGGCACCACGGCGCGCACGGTGGTGCCAGTGCCGGGAACCGACTCGATGGCCAGCTTGCCGCCGATCATCTCAATCCGCTCCTTCATGCCGATCAGGCCCAGCCGCTTGGGATTCTCGGCCAGCAGCGCCCTTTCGACCTGGAAGGAACGCCCGTTGTCGCTGATTTCCATCCGGATGGCGGCAGCTTCCTTGCTGATGACGACTTTGACTGCGGTGGCGCGGGCGTGGCGAACCACGTTGGTCAGGGCCGCCTGCGCGACGCGGAACAAAGCGGTTTTCCTGGCGCTGTCCAGCGCCTCAACACCGCTAAAGGCCGTAATCTGGATCTTGAGCTGTTTCCCTGCGGCCGAACGCCGACAAGACGCGTGCAGGGCCGGAATCAGGCCGAGATCGTCCAGCACCGCGGGCCGCAGGCCGCGGGCGAAGCGGTGGACCGCGCCCACAGATTTTCCGACCAACGTCTGGATCGCGGCAATTTTCCTTCTCTGAGGGTGCGGATTCGGAAAGGCCTCCCGGGCAAACGCCGACAAGGCCACGTTGATGCCGACGAGCGTTTGCACGACCTCGTCGTGCAATTCCCGGCTAATCTGCTTTCGCTCCTCCTCCTGCGCGGTAATGAACTGGCGGGTCAGCCGGCGCAGCTTGCCCTGAACGATCTGCGAGTTGCGCAAAAGGGTCCGGCGCTTAGCGGCGCCCTTCCGAATGGAATCGATGGATCCCTCTAACCGCAAGTTGGTCGCGGTCAGTTCCGCGGTACGGTTCGCCACCAACCCTTCGAGCCGGCGGGCGTGCTGGGCCAATTGCGCCCGCGCCGAATGCAAGGCGTCCTCGGTCTGCTTGCGCTCCGTAATATCCACCATGCAGTTGATTGCGCCAATGATTTTGCCGTGTTTGGTTTTAAGCGGGACGATGTTGACGGCGCCGGTGATGCGCGAACCGTCAGGCCGCTCGATCACCGCCTCGATATTACTCGCCGCCGACAATTGGCCGCTCAGTACCTGCGCCATTGGGCATCGCTTGTGGGGTAACCAGTCGCCGTCGGGCAGATACAGTCTGACGGCGCCGCAGTACCGTTCGCGCGGATCTCCCAGGTCTGGAACCCGGCCCCACATCTGCGCCGCGCGGCGGTTGAAGGCGAGGATCCTGCCGGTGGCGTCGCAACAGTAGACTCCGACCGGAACCAGATCGAACAAGGCGCGAAAACGCTCTTCGCTTGCCAGCAGCGCGACTTCGGAGCGCCGGCGGGCAGTAATGTCACGGATGTTGCATTGCACGACGTTCGTCCCGCCCTCGGCATAGAGATTGCCAACGAATTCCACCGCGATGCGGCGACCGGCCTTTGATTGCAGGGGGAGGTTATCGTAGCGGACGAAGCCTTTCGCCAACAATTCGCGGAAGGTCTCCCGATTGGAGGCCTCGTCCTTGATCAGGCCGATCTGCCACAATTCCTTGTGGATCAATTGTGCTCGCGAGTAACCGAGGAGCTTGACGATAAACGGATTGGCGTCGGTGATTCTCCGCGTTGTGGGGTCGAGGATGAGAAGGCCGTCCTTCGCTGCTTCGAAGAGTCGGCGGTAGCGCAACTCCGAGCCCTGCAGCTGGGTTTGTTTCCTCGTGGCTTCGGAAATCCTTCCAACTCCCAACAAGCGAGGCTTCGCCTTGTGGCCGGATCGATCCAGGCTCTGAGCTTGGGTGTGTTGGGAGGAAAGGCGGGATTCAGCCCGGACGCGCCTGAGAGTACGATCCGTGGGAGAAGCGACTTCCGTTACAGCTTCGCTTTGCTCCGTCATGCGGTTTCGTCGAGATTGCTTTGGAAAGACATTGGCCGAGCGATGCAATCGTGCGGCGGGAGGCCGCCAAATTAGGCTAAAGGGCGGATCCTTCCAATAGGGTGATACCCTACTGCAGGAGCCGACTCGGCGGCGGCCGCCTCCACCGCCATGCCGACGTCGTCGCAGGCCAGGTCAGCGGACCTCGCGCCAGAGCGTCCGATAGGCGTCGATCCATTCGTCCGAGCCGTGCGCGGTAACCTTCAATTTCGTCGCCAGCAAACGCAGCAATGCCGGGTCGACGAACACGGCCGGTTCCCAGAGTAGCAGAGCGAGTGATTCAAAGGCTCGCTGCCGCGGATGGTGCCAACGATCTGGCTGCCGGAGCGGCCGGAAGCCGTCAGCCCGCAGATTGAGGATCAGATTGCGGATCGGAACGGATCCCGGACACTTGTTTCCCGGGTCCTCTGCGTAGTCGCGGGCGGAGGCAAACGGGCGCCCGAGACGGCGCGCTTCCAGCCAGAGCCAGCATTGCA
>CAZWMF010000475.1:0-3593 GCA_964634535.1 uncultured Opitutaceae bacterium
GCCGCCATGGCCTCGAGGCAGGTCCGCGCCACGTTGTTGTAAGGGTCCTGTTCGGTCAGCGACCAGCCGGAGGTCTGCGAATGCGTGCGCAGGGCCATTGACTTCGGGTTCTTCGGCTGGAACTCCTGGATCATTTTCGCCCAGAGGGCGCGGGCCGCGCGCATTTTGGCGACCTCCATGAAGTAGTCCTTGCCCTGCGCCCAGAAAAACGAGAGCCGGGGGGCGAAGGCGTCGATCGCGATGCCGGCTTTGAGACCGGTGCGCACGTACTCCAATCCGTCGGCCAGCGTGTAGGCCATCTCCAGGTCGGCGGTCGCGCCGGCCTCCTGCATGTGGTAGCCGGAGATGGAGATCGAGTTGAACTTGGGCATGAACCGCGACGTGAACGAGAAGATGTCGGCGATGATCCGCATCGAGGGCGCGGGCGGGTATATGTAGGTGTTGCGCACCATATACTCCTTGAGGATGTCGTTCTGGATCGTGCCGGCCAATTGGTCCGGCCGCACGCCCTGCTCCTCGGCGGCGACGATGTAGAAGGCGAGGATCGGCAGGACGGCGCCGTTCATCGTCATCGACACCGAAATGCGGTCGAGCGGGATGTCCTTGAACAGGATCTTCATGTCCGCGATCGAATCCACGGCGACGCCGGCCTTGCCCACGTCGGCGAAGGCCCGCGGGTGGTCGGAGTCGTAGCCGCGGTGGGTCGGCAGGTCGAAGGCCACCGACAGGCCCTGCTGGCCGGCGGCGATATTGCGCCGGTAGAAGGCGTTCGACTCCTCGGCGGTGGAAAAGCCGGCGTATTGGCGCACCGTCCACGGCTTGGTCACGTACATCGACCCGTAGGGGCCGCGCACGAACGGGGCGATGCCCGGCAGGGAGTCCAACTGCTCGCAGTTGGACAGATCGGCCGCAGTATACAGCGGCTGCAGGTCGATCTGCTCGAGGGTCTTGAGCGCCCACTGTTCGGGGGTCTTGCCCGTTTCCGCTTCAAAGCGGGCTCGCCAGTCGGCCAGGCTCGCGCCGCTGGGCGTCTGGTCCAGGGCGATTTGGGTGAAGTCAGGGAAGGTTTTCATCAGGCGATACCCAGGCGGGCTTGAATCTTGGAAAGGACCTCGAACGCGTCGGCGCGCAGGTGAATGAATTCGTCGACGCCGGCCTTGCGGTGGGCTTCGATCTGGTCGGCGGGGAAGCCGGCCAGCACGACGAAGGCGTCGGGTTTCTGGGCGCGCAGCGCCGCCACGAGCGGCGGCACCAGGGCCGGGTACTGCTCGTCGGTCGAGCAGATCACCGCGATCCGGGCCGGCGAGGCGGCGAAGGCCTCGGCCGCGGCCGGCGCGGAGGCGAAGCCGGGGGGCGACTGGACGTCGAAGCCGCCCACGGCGAAAAAGCCCCGGGAAAAGTCCGCGCGGGCCTTGTGCTCCTTGAGCGAACCCATGTTGCAGAGAAACACCGCCGCCGGTCCCGTCTGGCGGTTCATCGCGGCGCGGAGCCGCTCGACCCCGGCCGCGGCCCGGGTGATGCACACCGGCGTGAGGGGCGTGGCCGGCGTATCCTGGATTCGGATGGCGCGGGTGACCTCGCCCAGGGTGGCTCCGGCGAGGACGGCTTCGGCGGCGGCGTCGAGGAGCGTCGAGCCGGTCAGCCCGACGATGCCGGCCAACTGGCGCAGCACGCGGGTGCTGGCCTCGTCGTCCAGCGCGGTGCGGTGGTCGGCCACCTGCTGGGCCCGCCGTCGCTGAAACGCGGCGTCGACCGCGGGGCCGGCCGCCAGGGGCTTCTCCTTCGCATTGGCGTATTGGTTGATGCCGACGATCGAGTCGCGCCGCTGCGCGACCATCTTGAGCCGCTGGGCCGCCGTGGCGGCGACCTTCTGCTGCGGGAAACCTTGGGTCATGGCCGCATGCATCCCGCCCAGCTTTTCGATTTCCTGGAAGCGCGCCCAGGCCCGCTTGGCCAGCTCGGCGGTCAGCGACTCCACGTACCAGGAGCCGCCGGCCGGGTCGATGACGTCGGTCAGGTGGCACTCCTTCTGGAGAATCAGCTGGGTGTTGCGCGCCAGCCGCTGGCTGAAATCGTCGGGCGGGCGCACCGCCTCGTCGAAGGCGCCGACCTGCAGGCTCTCGCAGCCGCCCACCACGGCGGCAAACGCCTCCACCGTGCCGCGCAGGAGGTTGTTGTAGGGATCGACCGCCGTCTTGTTCCACAGCGACGTGCGCACGTGCAGGGACAGGGTTTGCGACAGCTCGCAGCCGCCGAGCGCCTTGACCGCGCTCGACCAGAGCAGGCGCAGCGCCCGCAGCTTGGCGATTTCCGTGAAGAACTGTTCGCCCACCGTGACGGCGAAGCGGATGCGCGGGGCCACCCGGTTGATCTCGATCCCGCGGTCGTGCAGGGCGCGCAGGTATTCGACGGCGGTCGCGAGCGTGAAGGCCAATTCGTCCACCGCGTTGCCGCCGGCCTCGTGCCAGGCGCGGCTGTGGACGCAGATCGTGCGCAGCCGCGGAGCGTGTTCGGAGGCCCAGCGGGTGAGCGCGGCCATTTCCCGGTAGGCGCCGGCCAGCGACTGCGGCAGGCGGCCCTCGTGGGCGAGGACGCCCAGGGGGTCCATCTCGATGCAGCCGAGCAGGCTCGACGGATCGAGTTTGCGCTTCCGGGCGAGCGCGACCAGGAGCGCGGCAAAGGGCAGGGCGGACGCGCCCGAGCGCACGAATAGGGATACCTTGCCCAGATCGATGCCGTCGAGCGCCCGATCGAGATCGTCCAGGGTGGCGACCGACAGCCCGCCCAGGCCGACCTCGGCCGGCTGGGCCCAATCCGGGTCGAGCCCGTTGCGCGAGGCCCGGTCGAGCACGATGTTGAGCGCATTCAGACCGCGCGCGAGCGAGTTGCGGGCGGCCTCGTTGAAGGCGCTCGGACTCGAGGCGACGATTTCCTGCGACACGTCCCAGGGCGCCTTCAGGTAGCCGCTGGCGGCCGCCCCGCGCACGAACGGCGCGAAGCCCGGCAGCGAATCGACCTGGGCCAAGCCCGCGGTGTCGGCCGCCCGATAGATCGGCTGCAGCCGGATCCCCTCGTAGGTCTCCGTGAACATCTTCTTGTCAAAGGGCGCGCCCTTGAGTTCGGCCTCGACCAGCTTGCGCCAGTCGTCGTAGCTCGGGGTGGGAAACCCGGCCAGGAGTTTTTCAGCGGGAGGATTCATGGGCATCAACCTTCCAGACTTTCGACCGTCACGTCGTGGCGCTGGCCATTGACGGTCACGAAGAGTTTGCGGGCGTCGCGGCCCGGGGCGGGGGCGGCCGCCGGTTGGGCGGGCGCGACCGGGGCCGGGCTGGGGGCCGGCGCCGGCGTGCCGGTCGCCTTGGCCTTGTGCAGATCCTGGACCTGCTGGGGAAACATGGCGAACAGCACGACGGTTTCGTCGTCGGTCGGCAATCCCTGCTCGGCGCATTTCTGGCGATACGCTTCCATGCCCGGGGCCAGGAGGTCGGCGGGCCGTTCGGTCATGCGCTTCTTGCCGGTCTGCTTCTCGACCTGGGCGAGCACACTCGGATCGATCGGGCCCGGCGTGCAGCCGTACTTGCCGAGCGCGATAT
>CAZWMF010000476.1:0-3587 GCA_964634535.1 uncultured Opitutaceae bacterium
TTGGACTCGATGATGTTGGCGATGCGCTCGTCGCAAAACTGCTGGACGAAATCGATCCGTGCCTTGGCGGTGACATCCTCGAACAGGTCGTTGGGGCCCGCGGGGATCGGAGGAGTAACCGAGAAGGATGGCGGCCGTGCGGCTTCAACCGCCGGCTCGTACGACTTTGGCTTGCATGCGGTCAGTGTCAGCGCGAGCAGAAGCAGCAGTGCGGGGCCTCCTTGAACCTTTAATTCGGCATTCCTTTTTTTTGTTTTCATGCGCGCAAGGGGCGGATCAGCGGAACATCGAGGAGCTGTCCCGAAGGGGTGAGGGGACGGTCTGCGGTGTTTATCATAAGCATCACTTATTGTGACATAAGATAAGTTTAGTCTGTCTAATGCTGCCAGCTTGGCTCGCGGTTCCCATCAATAAGTGACCGACCGTCGGAATTTTGGGGCGAGCCGCTGCACGCCTGGGCCGGCTTGCATTGGGGCCTGCGAGAGAGGCCCCGGTCAATCCTGCGGAGCGACCATTCTCAGGATCGAGGGTATCCTGGCTCCCCAATCCGGGCTCGCCGTCGTCGCGCCGGACGGCCAACGGACGCGGACGCGCTGCAGCTGATTTCGGTCCGTGGAGCCGAAGAACAGGGCCGCGGTCGACTGGCTATAGTAACCTGAGCCGGCGCAGACTTCACCGGCCTGGGTCGTGCCGTCGGCGTACTCCGCCGTCGCGCGGGCTCCCACCACCTGCGGGTTTCCAGGCCGCCCCTGTAGGACAACCTTAACGGAATGGCGGCCCGCGACAGCCCGGATGTGAAATGCGAGCGTCGCTTCGCCGTTGCGCGAGACCAGGAAGCCCGGCCAACCGTCGTCGTAGAGGTCGAGCACCGCGAGTGCCTTGGCATCGCCGGGCACCACCAGACCGCTCTCGATCGGCGGCACCGGCGAGAATTGGCCGTGGCCATCCCCGCGAAGCAGCTGGCTCAAGCCGCCGTCGAGACGGCCGATCGCCGGCGCCGGTGCGTAAGAGTTCTGGACAACGTAGATGTCGGCGTGCCCGTCGCCTTCAAAGTCGCCGGCAACGATGCCGTCGGCCGGAGCGATCTGCGCGCTGCGCGGCAAGGGCTCGAAACGGTACCGGCCGTCTGGCTGGCTGAGGAACACGCCACTGCGCAGTTCCGTGGCTGCCAGGCGCGTCGCCGCGGCCATCCGGCCCGCACCCAGGATCTCAGGAAGCGTCGCGCGGGCGTAGTCGTTGTTCCATCGGTAGCGCCGGAGAACGGAGGGAATGGCGGCACCGAGGTCCGCGCGGGTCCGCCAAGGATACAGCTGGCCGTTTTCGTAGTACGCCTCAACGATCTCGTTGGAGCCGCTGCCGGAGAAATCACCGGAGAAGAGCAACGCAGGGTTTTGCGGATCGGCGTGGTATTGCGTGTTGAGGCCCACGTTGCCCACCACGTAGTCGGGGCGCCCGTCGCCGTTGAAGTCCGCCGTCGCGATAGAACGCCACCAGCCCGTCCCCGCCGAGGCGAAGCCCGCCCTCTCCGTCCAGTCCTCGAACCTCTTGCCGCCGACGTTGTGGAAATACTTCACCTGGCCCCATTCGAGCGTCAGCAGCAGGTCCGGCCAGCCGTCACCGTCGACGTCGCTCCAGAGTGCCGACGTGACCATGCCGACGTTGCGGAGCATCGGTGCCACGGCATCGGTGACGTCGACAAACCTCCCTCCGCGATTTGCCAGCAGCACGCTCTGGGGCGCCGCCGGATAAAGTCCGGGAAGGACCCGCCCCCCGATGAATAGGCCGAGCCGCCCGCTCCGGTCGAAATCGGCGGCGCACGCCGCGCCGGCGCTGATCGATAGTGGTGGGAGTGTGCCATCCGGCGCGGGCCGGAAGTGTCCGTGCCCGTCGTTGAGGAACAAGCGTGGCTGGTACTCCGGCGCTCCCGCAGGCAGGCTGGCGCCCCCGGCTGTGACGAGCAGATCGGCCCTGCCTTCGCCGGCAGCGTCAAAGAGCAAAAGCGGCCCGTCATCCACATCGGGCGGCGCGGAGGGCTCCGGCGAAGCCGCGGGTGCCCAGGACCCAGCCCCTTGCGGCAGGAGAAATCGACGGGATGCCCGCGTGGTCCCCCCGATGCACACGCCATCGCGCCCGCTGCCGTCGAGGTCGCCAACGGCGATCGCGGGTCCGCGGCGGTTCAACCCCGCCGGGAGCAGCCGCTGGTCGAGAAACTCGTCATAGGGTTCCTCCGGAGCCGTCCATGAGAGATTGGTAGCGTGGCTCGTTTCCGCAAACTGGGGCTCCGGCCGTGGCGCCGGCACCGGCGCCGGCGGCCCCGAGGGCTCGGTAATGATGAACCGCCGGTCAGCGGAAAGGTTCTCAAACGTCTGCACGGCGCCGCTCGGCCAAGCCACCGTGAGCCGCCGGATCACAGCATCCTCGCCCATGCCGAAATGAACAATGGGTTCGCTGCTCGACATGAATCCGCGCCCGAGCGCCAGGGTGCGGACCTGGATGCCCGACGCGCTCTCGAGTGTCACCTTTGCCCCGACGCCGAATCGGTTGGACAGGGTGCCGCGCAGCGCGCAGATGACCCGGTGCCCGGTGTCGCCACCGTTGCGCAGCAGCGTCACCCCCCCCTGGTAATTGCTGTACACGAGGTCCATGTTGCCGTCGCCGTTGAGGTCGCCTAACGCCGCCCCGAAGCTCACCCCATTCTGATCCAGGCCCCAGGCGCTCGACACGTTTTCGAAGCGCAGGCCGCCCAGGTTGCGAAACGCCTGGTGCGTTTCGGGGAATGCAGGGCTGTTGCGCACGAGCTGTTCGCGGGCGAGGGGGCTGCCGGCCATGGCCCTGCGCGCGATCAGATCCTGGTTGTGGATCTCCCGATACATCCCGTTCGTTACAAACAGGTCGGCCCGCCCGTCGTTGTCCAGGTCCTCCCAGAGCGGCGCCCACGTCCATCCCGTCGCCTCGAGGCCCGCGAGGTGCGCCGCCTCCAGGCTCCTGCCGGTCCCGGTGTTCAGGAATAGGGCGTTGCTGGGAAACTGACGGACTTCGTTCGAGCCTTCCTCGGGGACGCGCATCCGAGCCCGTGACTGCGCCATCGCGCGCTGGTCTTCGACATGGCCGGGCTCCGCCATGTCCGCGACTAAAAGGCCAAGGCGGCCGTCGTTATTAACGTCACCGAGGTCGGAGCCCATCGACGAATAGGGCGTATGCGGCATAACGTGGGCGATGACGTCCGTGAACGTGCCGTCGCGGTTGTTGTGAAAGAGCGCGTCGGGGACATCGAAGTCGTTCGCAACATACAGGTCAGGCCAGCCGTCGCCGTCGAAGTCCCACCAGACCGCCGAGTTCCCGTGCGCTCGCCCCGGGGCGACGCCGGCGCGGTCCGTCACGTTGGTGAACGTGCCGTTGCGGTTGTTGTGGAAGAGGTAACTCCGCTGGCCCTCCGGATGGGCTGCCGCATCGAGGACATTGGTCTGGATGAAGACATCGAGCCAGCCGTCGCGATCGTAGTCGCAGAAGTAGGCCATGACGCTGCCGTCCGTCACGTCGAGCCCGTACGCATGCGCCTCCTCCTTGAACGTGCCGTCGCCCTGGTT
>CAZWMF010000477.1:0-3576 GCA_964634535.1 uncultured Opitutaceae bacterium
ATCAGGGCGAGGAGGAAGGCGGAGATCCGGCGGCTCGGGCCAAAGGTGGGGCGCCGGGCATGAGCAATCATGCCGGGCTTCGGCATTCGCCGCTCTACCACATTTATCATGTGGGGGTGCAGGAGATCCGCCATCGCCTGGCGGCGTTCGAGGACGGATCGGGCAAGAAAGTCATTTCGGCGCGCTCGATCGAGGCCATCCGCGCGAGTCTGGACGGCGGTTTGGTGCGGGAGACCCAGCGGCTGACGAGTCAGATGGTGCTTCTGACGATCGCCATTTCCGGTGGTCCGTTCCTGGGCCTGCTCGGCACGGTGGTGGGCGTCATGATCACATTCGCGGCGGTGGCGCAGGCCGGCGACGTGAACGTCAATGCCATCGCGCCCGGCATCGCGGCCGCCCTCGCGGCGACGGTCGCCGGGCTGGCCGTCGCGATTCCGTCATTGTTCGGGTACAACTACCTGCTGACCCAGGTCAAGTCGGCGACGAGCGACATGCAGGTCTTCATCGACGAATTCGTGACGCGGCTGGCCGAATTCTATCGGGGGGACGGGGAGTGACGCGTTAGCCGCTGGCGACCATGCAAGCCCAATCCGAGGACAAACCGTACGACGACATCAACATCACGCCGATGTTGGATTTGGCGTATGTGCTCTTGGTCATCTTCATTCTGATGACCACCGCTTCGGTGCAGGGCGTGAAGGTCAATTTGCCGAAGGCGAGCGCGGCGCCGAGCCTGGCCAAGCCCAAGACCCGGGCGATCACGGTCAATAACGAGGGGAAGATATTCTTGGACACCGTGCCGGTGACCCTGCAGGAGCTCGAACAGCGGCTAAATCAAATCAAGGCCCAGACGCCGGACTTTCCGGTGGTGGTGAAGGGCGACAGCCAGACCCAGTACCAGTCGATCATGGATGTGATCGACGTCCTGGGGAGGCTCGGGCTCACCCAGGTCGGGTTGGCGACCAAGCGCAAGACATGAACTACGAGGACTTCGACGACGGCTCCGACAAGCGCGGCTTCTTCAAGAAATACGGCTTTGTCGTCGGCATTGGGGTGGTGGGACTGCTGGTGTTCAGCATCGTGGTGGGCAATCTGGCCAAGGGTTCGAAGAGTGCGCCGAGCCACATGCCCGAGGTGGTCATGATCCGGCCGTTGCCGCCGCCGCCGCCCCCGCCGCCGAAGCTGCCGGATCCGCCCAAGGAGGTGGTCGAAAAGATGGTCGAGCAGACCCCGATCGACTCGCCCGAGCCCAAGCCCGACGATGCCCCCAAGGATCCGTCGCCGGCGTTGACCACCAATTTGACCGGTTCGGGCAGCGACGGATTCGGCCTGAGCCGGGGCAACGGGATGGGCTACGGGGGCGATGGGGCCGCCCGGCGGGCCCGGAGCCGCTTCGGTTGGTTTGCCGGCGAGGTGCAAAAGTCGATCCAGGACGCGCTCAGCCGGAACCCGCTCACCAAAGAGGCCCAGTTTGGCAATCGCGTCCGGATATGGGCCGACGCCAGCGGCCGGGTCGTGCGGGTGAAGTTGCAGGGCACGACCGGCGATCCCGCGGTCGATCAGGCGATCCGCGATGCCTTGACGGGCCTGCAGTTGCAGGACGCCCCGCCCCGGGACATGCCGATGCCGATCGTGATGCGGGTCGACGCCCGCCGGCCGAGCTGATCCCCCTGCGAATTTTCACGCCCATCATGCCCTCCGTTTCCTCTCATCGTCGGCCGCTCGCGGCTTTCCTGGCCGCCACGTGGTGCGCGATCACGGTGCTTCCGCCTTTGGTGGCGCAGACCCAGCCACCCGCTCCAGCCCCGGTCGCGCCGAGCGCCATGACCGCGTTGATCAACCGGTTGGTCGAGCGCGGCGTGTTGTCGAAGCAGGACGGCAATGAGCTGATCGCGCAGGCGGAGGCCGACGCGGCCGATGCCCGGGTCCAGGCGGCGGAGACCATCCTGGCGGCGGCCAAGGCCGACGCGGCGGTGGCTCGGGCCCAGGCGGCCCTGGCGCAAGCCCGGCAACTGGCCGACGCCCAGCAGGCGGCGGCCCGGGCCCTCTTGGGCCAGGCACCGGTTGCGCCCGCGGCTTCGGGGCAGGCGTACGCGCCGCCGGTTTCATCCGCACCGGTTCCGATCGCGCCTCCAGCCGCTGCGTCCAACGAGGCCCCGGCGGTCGCATCGGCCGCGGTGGCCATTCCGCCGCCAGCGGAGACGCTGCCCGTTCCGGCCCAGAATTCCAGTCCGGCCGCGGTCGGACAATCTTCCAATACAGCGGCCGCGCCGACGGCGGTGGCTTCGAGCCAGGGGCCGGGCGGGGTGCCGACGACCGAGGTGCCAAATGCGGGGACGGGCGACAACGTGCCGACCACCGTGGTGCCCATGGACGCGTCCGGCACGCCGCAGACGGTACCGCCGAGCGCCGTGCCTGCCGCGCAGACGCCGACCGTCCAGTCCGCCCCAGCATATCCCGCTCCGGTTTCCGCTCCAGCGCCAGCCCCGGCGGCGAATGCACCGATGCCGGACACGGCGGGCGCCCCGGCCCAAGCGGCCGATGTGCCCGCGGCCGACCAGACCGACGGCACCGTGCGGGTCGCCTATGTTCCGCAGGTCGTCAAAGACGAACTGAGGGAGGAGGTTCGGGCGGATGTGCTGGCCGAGGAGCGCAAGGAGCATTGGGCCGGTGTGGAGAAGGTGCCCGATTGGGTGTCCCGAATCACTTTGTTTGGCGACGTGCGGGTTCGCGAGGAAGAGATCATCAACCACGCGACCAACGACACGACCTACGGCTCGTTTCCGAACTTCAACGCGATCAACACGAGCACGCCGATCGACTTGGCGGCGGTGCAGGCGGGAACGACGGCGTTGCCCCAGTACGATGTCGACCAGAACCGCAACCGGACGCGTTTTCGCGCGCGGGTGGGAGTCGCGGCGGACCTGCAAAATGGCTTCACGGCGGGCGTGCGCTTTGCGAGCGGCAATGACGATAACCCGGTCACCGAGAACCAGACGATGGGGGCGGCGGGCGCGGTGGGCCAAGGGGGGGATTTCAGCAAGTACGCCGCTTGGATCGACCGGGCCTTCATCAAATACCAGAGCGGTGGCGATCCGACCCGGGACATTTCCGTTTACTTGGGCCGGTTTGACAATCCGTTCTATGCGCCCACGACCTTGGTTTGGGCCAACGAGATGGGCTTTGACGGGGCCGCTTTGGTGATCCCGGGCAAAGTCCACCTGAGCGGTCAGGTGGTCGATACGATCAAGCCATTCCTCATTGTCGGAGCCTTTCCGGTGTTCGACACCGATTTAAACTTTGCGACGGAGAATTCCGCCAAGTACCAGAGCTACGACAAGTGGCTCGAGGCGGCGCAGGCGGGTTTCGAGTGGCGGATCAGCGACGATTTTACGTTCAAGACGGCCGGGGCGTTGTACGAATTCAAGAATATCGAGGGCCAGCTTTCGACTCCATTCACGCCGCTGCTGAGCAGCGATGCCGGCAACACCGATGCCAGTCGGCCGGCGTTTGCGCAGAACGGCAATACGTACATGGAGCTGCGCGACATCGTGCCGGGGCCGCAGAATGGCAATG
>CAZWMF010000478.1:0-3557 GCA_964634535.1 uncultured Opitutaceae bacterium
TCATCTTATTGGCCGCCTCTGGGCCCGACTGCGCCGCCCGCTTAACTGCGACGAGAACTCGGGCCGGTTTGGCGGCCATCCGGGCATTGCGGAGCGTGCCCTGGGCTGGCATATTTGAAAACAAGTCTTCGCTAGCTGGCGGCAGCCAGGCGCCGCAAGTAGTCGTAGGCGTAGAGGCCCGTCTTGTGCCCATCGCTGAACTCAAAGCGAACCGCATAATTGCCGACGATATCCCAGCCGACCACCTTCACCCCCGCGAACCGGCGGCTGCCCGTCCCGCCATATTGGTTGCCGAAAATGTCCCGTTCGCCCTGGGTTTCGGCGCTGGGCGACGCCGCGCGCAGCCGGTCGGGCTGAAAGTAGGATTCGGCGCCGTCGCTCCAGGCGATGGCGATCTCGTCCCCGATGAGTTGGATTTGGGCCGGAGTCAGTCTTCGGAAATTGCCTTCTTTGGACCGCGAACGCAAATTCCGAGTCACTCCAATCAACATGCTGCTCGATTTTGGCCAGATCCCCCCCCGCGACGCCTATGCTTGGATGGTCGCCACCATCCTACCCCGGCCGATCGCCTGGGTTTCGACCATTGCGCCCGATGGCCGCACCAATCTGGCGCCCTTTAGCTTCTTCCAGGGGGTGACGTCCAATCCGCCGACGCTCCTGTTCATTCCGGCCAACGACCGCCACGGCAAGAAGAAGGACACCCTGCGCAATATCGAGGCGGTGCCCGAATTCGTCGTCAATCTGGTGCCGTTCGCCTTGGCCGAAAAAATGAATGCGACCGCCGCCATGCTGCCCTATGGGGAGAGCGAGTTTTCGGCCTTCGGCATCGGATCGGTCCCGAGCGAGCGCGTGCGGCCGCCGCGGGTGGCCGGTACGCCGGTCGCCTTTGAATGCAGCCTGCATTCGGTCGTGCAGATCGGCGAAGGACCGCTCGCGGCCAACGTCGTGTTCGGGCGAATCCTCGTGGCGCACGTCGATGAGGCCGTGCTCGACGGCCAGGGCCGGCCCGATGCGGGCAAGCTCGATCTGGTCGGCCGGCTGGGCGGCAACGGCTATGCCCGGACCACCGAACGATTCGATCTCGAACGACCGAGATAGCGCCGGGACCGGCAAGTCTTCCCGCAACACGGCTTGCGAATTTCCCGGCAAGCCCAAAGGATAGACGGCGATACTATGCTGAATCGCCGCCGCGGCTCGCGCGTACCTCACTCCGCTCTCGCCCTCGCCGTCTTGGGTCTGTTTGCCGCCTGCCAGCCGGCGGGCGCCCCGCCGGTCCCCCCGAAGCCGGCGGTGGACGTGGTGGCGGCCCAACAGCGCGACGAACCGATCGTACGCGAATGGATCGGTTCGGTGGCCGGCCTGGTCGATGCGGACATCCGCGCCCAGGTGGCCGGTTATCTCATGCGCCAGGACTATGCCGATGGGGCGGTCGTGCGCAAGGGCCAGCCGCTTTTCGAAATCGATCGGCGAACCTTCCAGGCGGCCTATGACCAGGCCAAGGCGGCCTTCGACAAGGCGCAGGTCGATTGGCGGCGGACGAACCTGCTGATCCGCCAGCACGCCATCGCCCAACAGGATTTCGACAACGCGGTGGCCGAGCGGGCCGCCGCGGTGGCCGGACTCGAGCAGGCGCGGCTCAACCTGGATTTCACGCAGATCGTGTCGCCGATCGACGGGTTGGCTGCGATCGCCACCGCCCAGATCGGGGATCTGGTGGGACCGACGAGCGGTATCCTCACCACCGTCTCGACGGTGGATCCAATTAAGGTCTATTTCTCGATCAGCGAGCAGGAATACCTGGAATTCTCCCGCCAGGGACCGGACAGCCTGCGCGAACTCACGCTCACGCTGCTCCTGGCCGACGGCAGCGAGTATCCGCGGCGCGGGCGATTCCTGGCCGCCGATCGGGGGATCGATCCGGCGACCGGGACCTTGCGCATCGCGGCGGCGTTCCCCAACCCCGACCGGCTCCTGCGGCCCGGCCAGTATGCGCGGGTGCGGGCCGTCGTGCGGATTGCCCGGGGCGCGGTCGAGGTGCCCCAGCAGGCGGTGATCGAGATTCAAGGCACCTACCAGGTTGCGGTCGTCAAACCGGACGGGACCGGCCGGCTGGTCGACGTCGCGGTGGGCGAGCGGGTGGGGCACCGCTGGATCATCGCGCGCGGGCTGCAGGCGGGCGACCGGGTGGTGGTGGAGGGCGTCCAGAAGGTCCGGGATGGCACGGCCGTCACGGCGCGCCTGGTCGATTTCCCCTGAGCGGCGGGATTTTCCGATCGCATGTACCGGTTTTTTATCGAGCGGCCCATCGTGGCGATGGTGATTGCCATCCTGACGGTCATCGTCGGGTTGGTCAGTTTGTTCGAGCTGCCGATCGCCCAATATCCGAAGATCGTGCCGCCGGAAGTCCGGATCACCACCACCTACGTCGGGGCGGACGCCCAGACCGTCGAGCAGTCCGTCGCCACGCCCATCGAACAGCAGATGAGCGGGGTGGACAACATGAACTACATGTACTCGATCAACGGCAGCGACGGATCGCTGCGGTTGACGGTCAATTTCGACGTGGCCACGGAGGCCAACACCGATCTGATCCTCGCGCAGATGCGGACGACCCAGGCCGGCCCGCAATTGCCGTCCGATGTGGCCACCTACGGGGTCACCGTGCAGAAGTCGCTTTCGGCCCCGATGATGATCGTCGCGCTCAATTCCCCGCACGGCACCTACGACAGCACCTTTCTCGCCAATTACGCCTACATCAACATCAACGACCGGCTGACCCGCGTGCGCGGCGTGGCCAACGTCAACGTGTTCGGCGCCGGCCAGTATGCGATGCGTTTCTGGGTCAAGCCCGACCGGCTGGCGAACCTCAACCTCACCGTCGCCGACGTCGTCCAGGCGATCCAAAGCCAGAACACGGTGAACCCGAGCGGCCAGATCGGCGGCGAGCCGGCGCCGCCGCACCAGGCCTTCACCTATTCGGTGCGCACCCAAGGCCGCTTGACCACGCCCGAGCAGTTCGGGGCGATCGTGGTCCGCGAGAACCCGGACGGCTCCCTCGTGCGGTTGCGGGATGTCGCCCGCATCGAATTGGGCGCCCAGGTCTACAACGTGATGGGCCGACTGAACGGCAAGCCGGCGGCCCTGATCCCCATATACCAATTGCCCGAGTCCAACGCGCTCGACGTGGCCAACGGTGTGCGCAAGGCCCTGGAGGAGATCCGGCCCACCCTGCCGCCCGATCTCGACTTTCAGGTCGCGCTCGACACGACCCGGGCGGTGTCCGAGGGGGTCCGGGAGATTTCCCATACCCTCTGGCAGGCCATGGCGCTCGTCGTGGTGGTGGTCTTCATCTTCCTCCAGGGCTGGCGCGCCACCCTGATTCCGATGCTGGCCGTGCCGGTTTCGCTGATCGGCACCTTCGCGGTCTTCCCGTTGTTCGGCTTTTCCATAAACACCCTTTCGCTGTTCGGCCTGGTGCTGGCCATCGGGCTGGTGGTGGACGATGCCATCGTGGTGGTGGAAGCCTGCGAACGGCATATCGAGGAAGGGCTGACGCC
>CAZWMF010000479.1:0-3555 GCA_964634535.1 uncultured Opitutaceae bacterium
TGGGGGCGGGGAATGACCTGCACGGCGATGACTTCGCCGACGCGTTTGCCGGCTTCGGCGCCCGCCTCCACCGCCGCTTTCAGCGAGGCCACGTCGCCGCGGAAGAATCCGGCCACGTGGCCGGAGCCGATGGCCTCGTAGCCGGTCATCGTGACGTTGGCCGCCTTGAGCGCGGCGTCGGAGGCCTCGAGCAGGGTGCAGAGGCCTTTGGTTTCAATCATGCCGAGTGCTTCTTGAGCCATGGGAAATATCGATCGTTGAGAGTTGAACGCAGAGCGCGGCGGGGCCGCTCAGGCGAGGTTGAATTGTTTCAGGAGTTCGGCGTGGGGCCGGGCGATCACATGGGCGCAAATCAGTTCGCCCACGCGCTTGGCCGCTTCGGCCCCGGCTTCGACCGCGGCCTTGACGCTGCCGACATCGCCGCGGACGAGCACCGTCACGAGGCCGCCGCCGATTTGGACTTGCCGGGCAAGCGTGACGCCGGCCGCTTTGACCATGGCGTCGCTCGCTTCGACGGAGCCGACATAGCCTTTGGTTTCGATCATTCCGAGAGATTCACTCATTGGGATTCTTGGGTTGAGGACGAGGGTTGGGTTGAAAAGTTCGCGCGGGGGCTCGGCCGCCTAGGTCAACAACTCGCACGGCGCGTCCGGACCGAGGCCGCACGCATTGGCCTCGTCGGTGTCGATGTGCACCTCGAGCTTGAAATCGGCGGAAACGCGCACCAGGACCCGGTCGAAGGTCATCGCACAGGCGCCGCCGATGCGCAGGCGCACGAACGCCCCCGCCTTCACGCCGTAGAAGGCCGCGTCGTCCGGATGCATGTGCACGTGCGGGGCCGCGCGGATCACGCCTTCGGCCAGCTCCAAAAACCCCGCCGGACCCATCAGCATGCAACCGGGGGTGCCCTGGATCTGGCCGGACGGCCGGACGGGGACGGCGAAGCCGAGGGAGATCGCGTCGGTGAGCGCGAGTTCGACCTGGTTCAGGTCGCGACAGGGCCCCAGGATGCGGAGATTGGATATGACGCGACTGCGCGGCCCGATCAAGGTCACGGTCTCCTCGGCGGCGTACTGGCCCGCCTGGTAGAGCCACTTCCTGGGCTGGAGCTGATGCCCGGCGCCAAAGAGCGTTTCGACGGCCGCCGCGGTCAGGTGACAGTGGCGGGCGCTCGCGTTGACGACGAGGGGACGCGGCGCGCGGACGGCCCGCGGCGAAGGCGCGCCCAGGCGGGCGTAGAGTAACCGGCGCACGGCGTGCTCGACTTCGGCACGGTGGGGAGTGGCGGGCGCGGGCAGCATCGCGAGCGCCAGGATGCCAGTCTCGCGTGGGCGCGGCTCATCATATTTTGGCGTAAGCTCCGCAATATATGATCAGCTTCGGTCATATAATTGGCCCGTCACTGGCACCCGCCCCGCAGATGACGGGGCGGCCTAATGCGCGTAACCAAGCGTATATCCGTCCGTCGACGGCCAGGTTGATGGAATAGCGAAGCGCTCGCATGCCGGGCGAGTCCCGGGGTACTAGGTCGCGGCCAAGTAACGGGTAAGGGGCAGCGGGATCGACGCCTTCGCCAGGGCGGGCACCGTCGCATCGGTGATCAGCGCGAACCGCTGGTCCCAGCCGACGACGGGGTGCGGCGTGGCCCGGCCCAGCTTCGTCGCATCCAGGCAGAAGTAGCTCGCGGCAGTCTGCGCCAAGACAGCCTTCTGAAACGCGGCAATATTGGCGTGCGAGTTGGAGATTCCCCGGGCGTTCATGCCCTCCCCGCCCAGAAAGGCGGCGTCGAATCGCCACTCGGCCAGCGCCCGGATCGACCCCGGTCCGAACAAGACCGCTTGGCGGTGGAGGAACATGCCACCGAGGACATGCAATTCCAGTCCGGGCGCGCCGCCGAGTACGCTCGCCACCGGCAGACTGTTGGTCACCACCGTGAGCCCATTGAACGAACGGCGGGCCAACAATAGGCGCGCCAAAGCCTGCACGGTGGTGCCGGCGTCGAGAAATATGACTCCGCTCAGCGGAACCCGGGCGAGCGCCGCCGCCCCGATCCGGGTCTTGGCCGAACGGGCCCGATGGGCGCGTTCGCCAAGCGAGGCGAACGTGGTATTGTAGTCGGCCAGCGCGCCGCCGCGGGTCCGCGTGATCTGGCCGTTGGCGGCGATCACCCCGAGGTCGCGGCGCGCGGTCGAGGCGGATACATTCAAGCGTTCGCAGATCGCGGCGATCGGCAGGAAGCCGTCGGCGCGAATCAACTGGCGCAATTTCTCGCGGCGCAGTTCGACGATATGGAGGGGTACGCGCATGCCCGAGACCATGCTCCGGGGACCCGACGAGGTTCAAACCTGAAATGCCGCGTATGCCGCTCGAGCGCGGCTTCGGTTCAACCCCCGGCCCATCGGGTTGGAGTTGGATGGACCTCGCGTATCAGCCGCCTCGCTGTCAGAGATGAAGAATCCCTTCGGCACTTCCGCAGTCTCAGGAATTCGCGCTCCGAGCACCGTCTTTCACGCTCCCCTATGAAGCTCCCACGCTGGTTTATCCCCGCCCTTTTGCTGGCCGGCACCGCGGCCATCGGACGAAGCGCGCCGGCGGCCCGCACGCCGTTGGTCCTGGTTACGGATATCGGGACCGATATCGATGATTCCTGGGCGCTCGCGCTGGCGCTGCGCTCGCCCGAACTCGACCTAAAGCTCGTGCTCACCGATCCGGCCGACACGGTTTATCGCGCCAAGGTCGCCGCAAAATTTCTCGAGCGGGCCGGCCGCAGCGACGTTCCGGTGGCCATTGGCGACCGCGGCAATGCCACGGCGGAGGATTCCCGGAATCTCGTTCCCTGGATTGCGGGCTATGACCTGGGCAAATACCCCGGCAAGGTATACCCGGACGGCGTGGGCGCGTTGATCGAGGTGATTGAAAAGTCCCCCGGGCCGGTCACCGTGGTCGCAATCGGACCGTCCCCGAGCCTGGCGCTGGCGCTGAAGCGCGCCCCGCAGATCGCCGCCCAGTGCCGATTGGTCGGAATGTATGGAAGCTTTGCCGTGGGCTACGACGGCGGTGCGCCGTCGGCCGAGACGAACGTCCGGGTGGACCCCGCCGCGCTGCGAACCATCCTGGCCGCGCCCTGGCGGGACATCCTGCTCACCCCGCTCGACACGTGCGGATCGGTCGGTCTCGCGGGCGAGCGCTACCACGCGATCTGGAGCGCCACGGCCGATCCGGTGCTGCGCGCCGTCATCGAGAGTTATTGCATCTTCGCCCCGCGCCAGAGTTGGATGGTGTGCGACTATTTTACCACGCGTTCGACGACGTTGTTCGACTGCGTCGCCGTCTACCTGGCCTATTCCGAAGATCTGGTGGAGGTCGAATCCGTGCGATTTGATGTGACCGACGACGGCTATACGCGCCGATCGCCGAGCGGGGCGTTCTCGGCCCGCGTGGCTCTCCGCTGGAAGAACCGGGACGGTTTCGAGGCCCAATTGGCCGGCCGCCTGCTCGGACGCTAGTGTAGCGTCTCGTTGATGCCTTTACAAAACGACCTGAGCGGCTTGCGCG
>CAZWMF010000480.1:0-3542 GCA_964634535.1 uncultured Opitutaceae bacterium
AAACCAACTCCTGGCGCTGGCCGGCGTTTCAGCTGGCCTACATGACCGGGACCGCCTGGGGAGCGAGCTTCCTGGTCTACCAGGCCGGCCATGCCCTGGGCTTCTGAGTCGACTCGCCCCGCATGACGCCCCACCTGCAAACCCTGTATGCCCTGGCCCTGGTGGCGGCGGCATTGGTTCTGCTCGTGCGCCGGGCCGGCGGACGAAGCGCCGGGGCGGGCTGCGGGGGCTGCCCGGGCTGTCCGGCGGCGGCTTTCAAAACGCGGTGTCTGCAGGGGGCATCTCCTCGGAATCGCCCGGCCAAGATGCCGGCAGCGCAATAATTGGCATTACGGAATTTTATAGTGCAGGCGGACTACCTGTAGGGGGTTGACGGCGGATTTACCACAACCTGTAGTGGCCCCCCGTCGCGCCTATTCGTAACACTACGCTGGGTGTCGGCCAAATTCCTTAACGGAATCCGCCCTTCAACACCGTCACCTCGTCGCTGGCCCACCCCCGCCAGTTGCTCCCTTCATTCTTATGAATTCTGTTTCCGTCTCCGTGCATTCCGACACCGAAAATTCAGCCGTCGCCAACGCGACCATCAAAGGCTCCCAATTGCTCAGCCGCGCGATCGCCGTGCCGGCGCGCATGATCGTCAAACGCGATGGGACCCGGGTCCGGTTTGACCTGAACAAAGTCACGCGGGCGATCGCCCTCTCCTTTCACGAGGTGCGCACCGACAACGCGCCCAACCCCTATCGGGACGATATGCTCGCCTGTTTCGGCCTGGAGAGCGACGTCTTCATCGAGGTGACCCGAATCGCCGCCGGCGTCTCGCAAATGCTCGAACTGTACTACCGCGACGGCAAGCACCCGTCCATCGAACAGGTGCAGGACGCGGTCGAAAAGGCGATCGCCGCCGCCGGCCACTGGGAGGAGGCCCGCGCGTACATGCTCTACCGGGCCCACCGCGCCGAACACCGCCTGGTGCACTACGCGGACAACGGGATGGCCGACTATATCGCGATGGCGAAATACGCCCGGTACCGGCCGGAGCTGGGCCGGCGCGAAGTGTTCGCCGAAGGCGTGGACCGCGTGCGGGACATGCACCTGCAGTTCCTGGCCGACCGGTTGGGCCGGCGCCTGGCGCCGGTTCTGCCCGCTTCGGTCGCCGAACTCGCCGGCGAGAACGCCGGATTGCTGGCCGCCACGTTGGGCGATGCCACGCTCGAGCAGATCGTGCGCGCGGCCTTTGAGCAGGTGTCGGCGAAGAAGGTCCTGCCGAGCATGCGCTCGATGCAGTTCGGCGGCGAGGCCATCCTCAAAAACCACAGCCGCATGTTCAACTGCAGCTTCTCGAACGTCGACCGGGTGGAGTTCTTCCGCGAGTATTTCTTCCTGCTGCTGAGCGGCTGCGGCGTCGGTTTCTCCGTTCAAAAGCATCACGTGGCCAATTTGCCGGCGTTGCCGGTGCGGGCGGCGGAAAACGATCTGCCCGTGGTGCACTGCCACATCCAGGATACGATCGAGGGCTGGTCGGACGCGTTGCACGCCCTGTTCCAATCGTTTTACGACGGCGCCAAGGTCGAATTCGACTATTCGGCGATCCGGCCGCGCGGCCAGCCGCTCAAGACCTCGGGCGGCAAAGCCCCCGGGCATCTGCCGCTCAAGAAGGCGCTCAACAAGGTGGAGAAGATCCTGGAGCGGGCGGCCGGACGCAGCCTGCGGCCGATCGAGGTCTACGACATCAACATGTTCGTGGCCAAGGCGGTCCTGGCCGGAGGCATTCGCCGCTCGGCCACCATCTGCCTGTTCTCACCGGACGACGAGGAGATGATGAACGCCAAGACCGGCAATTGGTTCGAGCTGCACCCGCAGCGGTCGGCTTCGAACAATTCGGCCGTGCTCTCTCGCAGCGACAAGAGCGCCGAGCATTTCCGCAAGCTCTTCCGGGCCCAAAAGGAGTTCGGCGAACCCGGGTTCTTCTTCTGCGACCATCCGGACGCCGGCTGCAATCCCTGCGCCGAAATCAGCCTGCTGCCGGTCGTCGACTGGGAGCTGTCGGCCGACGAGTTGAGCACTCTGTTCCGCAACGGCTACAAGGGCGATTTCCCCGGAACCACCCGTCTGTCCGGCTTTCAACACTGCAACCTGACCACGATCAACGGCCGGGCCGCCACCTCCGCCCAGGCGTTTTACCGCGCCTGCATCGGCGCGGCGGTCATCGGCACGCTCCAGGCCTGCTACACCGACATGCCCTACCTGGGGCCGGTGACCCGGCTGTTGAACGAACACGATGCCCTGCTGGGCGTTTCCATCTGCGGGTTCATGGACAATCCGGACATCCTGTTCGACTCGGAGGTCCTGCGCCAGGGGGCCGCCCTCTGCCGGGCGACGAATCACCTGATGGCCGCGCTGCTCGGCATCCGGCCCGCGGCGAAGATCTGCACGACCAAGCCGGAGGGCACGGCCAGCCTGATTCTGAATGCCGCCTCGGGCATCCATCCGCATCATGCGCGCCGGTATTTCCGACGCGTGCAGGCCAACCGGCGGGAGCCGGTCTACGCGTTCTTCCGATCCGTCAACCCGCAGATGACCGAAACGTCGGTGTACAACCCGGATACCGACGACGTGATCACGTTCCCGATCGAGGCGCCGAAGAAGGCGATTCTCCGGAAGGATCTGACCGCCATCCAATTCCTCGAATTGGTGAAGTTGGTCCAGCAATCGTGGGTCATCCCGGGCGGCGATCCCCAGTCGCGCTCGCCCAACCTGCACCACAATGTGTCCAACACCTGCACCGTCCGCCCGGACGAGTGGGACGAGGTGGCCAGCTTCATTTGGGCAAACCGCCACTTCTTTACCGGAATATCCCTCCTGCAGGATGCCGGCGACAAGGCCTACGCGCAGGCCCCGCGCGAGGAAGTATCGGCCGAACCGGATATCGCGCGCTGGAATGCCCTGCGCCCTTACCGGGTCGATTACCTGCAGATGCACGAGGAATCGGACGAGACCGAGCTCAAGCAGGTCGTCGCCTGCGCCGGTGGAGCCTGCGAAATCATCTAGTCGGGGAAATTCGTGAAGATTGCGGGCCGGTTTGGCCCGCACCGGCCGTCCCGGTTCCGGGACGGCGGCGTCCCGGCGGCGACTCTGTCTCCATGGGCGCCGCGCCCGTCGAGTTGACGTTATTTTCTGCCGGATAACCGATTAAGGCATCCGTCGGCTCTGGCACGGCGACTGCAATGGGGAACGACTCGCATGACCTACGCCCTTCGCCAGTTGCTCAAGAGTCCCGGATTTACGATCGTGGCCCTGCTCACCCTGGCCATCGGCATCGGAGTCAACACGGGGATGTTCGCGGCGCTCGATGCCCTCGTCCTGCAGAAATCGCCCGCGCCCGACTCCGATCAGTTGGTGGCGGTGTCGCGTTCCACGGGGCAGTCCAACACCGGCTTGCACGCGCCCGCCAACTTTGCCGACTTTCGCCGGCAAAGCACCGCCTTCGCCAGCCTGGCCGCCTACGCGTTCAATAGCACCAACCTCGCCGAACCCGACCA
>CAZWMF010000481.1:0-3533 GCA_964634535.1 uncultured Opitutaceae bacterium
AGCCGATTGAAGCACGGCATCGAGGCCTTGGAGGCGGTCCTGCGCCGCACCGGCGGCACGGTCTATCCGAAGAGCGGACTGGTCGAAAACATCGAATTCATCCTGGCGGCCGCCCTTGTTTTTCTGAGCATCCGCGCCTATTTCATCCAGCCCTTCCACATCCCGACCAATTCGATGTGGCCGACCTATTACGGGATGACCCCGGAAAACTTCCCCCCGGCCGGGCCCGCGCCCGGGCCGGTGGCCCGGGCCGCCCGTCAGCTCCTTCTCGGCGCGAGCCGCATCGAAGCGGTTGCGCCGCACGCCGGTTCGGTCTCCGCCTTGGTCACGCCGAGCGGCTTGATCGCCTACACCAAAACCCGCGGTCGCAAATGGTTGATCATCCCGACCGACATCCGCCAATACACCCTCTACGTCGACGGCGATCCGGTGACCGTTTCGGTGCCGGCGGATTTCGACGGTTTTGATGCGATCGTGCAGGACACGTTCTTCGGCGGCCGCCAGGCGTTTCTCGAAGCTTGTGGCTTCACCATCCGCGCCCGTCAGATCGGCTTGGAAGCTTTCACCTACGACCCCGCCGCGGGCCTGACCGGCTATGCCTACCGGGTGCCGTTCGGCCGCACCGTGCAAGCGGGCCAGCCGATCGTCCGCTTCGACGTCTTGACCGGCGACTTCCTCCTGGTCGATCGGTTCAGCAACCATTTCCGCCGTCCCCGGGTAGGGCAGGGCATCGTCTTCCGCACCGAGAATATTCCGACCATCGGCAAGAAGGAATATATCATCAAGCGCCTGGTCGGCACGTCCGGCGACGTCCTGGAAATCGCTCCCCCCGTCCTCTATCGCAATGGGCAGCCCATCACCGGCGCGCCCGCCTTCGACCTGAACGCCCGCCGCGTGCCACCCTATCGGGGCTACACGATAGAAAACACCTATCCATCCGACGGTGGGACGCCGCGCCCGACCTACTGGGCCCAGAACCAGGGCCGCGTGACGGTCCCGGCCGGGAGCGTTTTCGGCATGGGCGACAATTCCCCTGAAAGCGGCGACAGCCGCTTCTGGGGGCCGATTCCCGTCTCCGAGGTGATCGGCCAGCCGCTCTTTATTTACTTTCCGATCACCGGGCGCTGGGGCCTCGCCCGGTGAGTCGTCCCGCGACCGTCGATCAACCCCGCCGCGACGGGTGCGCCACGCCCAGCTCTTCCGCGAGCTTTTCCAAGCTTTGCGACCAGCCCATTTCCATGCCGGACAGATAGGCCCGGGCAAAATCCTTCATCGCCGTGCCCCGCGTTCGCAGGGTGAGCTTTGTCTGGGCATTGAGCTCCTCAAATAACACGGTCGTCAGCCCCGCGATAATGACGCTGCCGTCGGGAGCGATGGCGTCGTTCGTGAACACCAGCCGTTCGGGCGGGTTGATCTCCCGGTAGAGTCCCTGGCAGGGGTATTCCCTTCCGTCAGGCGCGCGCATCGTGATCCGCCAAGCCCCGCCCGGCCGGAGGTCGGCTTCGCACGCGGGATTGGTGAAGGACTGGGGCCCCCACCACCGCGCCAAGTGCCGTGGGTCGGTCCAGGCTTGCCAGACGAGTTCGCGGGGTGCGTCGAACACCCGGGTGAGCACGATTTCCCGCTCGGCCGGCTGCGCCTGGGCCAGATGTTCGGCCAACCGCTCCAGGGTCTCTTGGCCGCCCTTGATCGCCCCGAATTCCTTGACCACCCGCTCGCGGGCCGCGGCGGTGGGGAAGACCATGCGGATGGTCACGCGGGTCTTTCCGGCCTCTGCGAATTCGAAGGTCCAGGTGGATTCAAAGTCGACTGTCGGCTCGCCCGCGCGGCCGCCGCCGTGCTGGAAAGCGATGCGTTCGGGTTTCACCACTTCCGTGAACACGCTGTGGTTCGGGTAACGGGTGCCGTCGGGGCCATGCATGACGTGGATCCATTGGCCGCCGGGCCGCACGTCCATGGTTTCGATCGTGGTGGTGAAGCCGCGGGGGCCCCACCAGCGGACGACGTGGGTTGGGTTCGTCCACGCCTCCCAGACGAGCTCGCGGGGGGCGTCAAAGAACCGGGTGATAACGATTTCGCGGTCGGAGGTGACGGGAGGATGGGAATCGGCATTCATGTGGTTAGGGGGGAATCGGTGGGTTCGTTGTCGGAAAGGAAGAATTGCCGTCGGCGGAGGCGCTTAAGGCGTGGGCGTGGTGGGAGGGGCTTTGGGGTCCTTGGCTTGGAGTTCGCGCAGGTAGTCGTCCAGACGGTCGAAGCTCTGGTCCCAGAATTGGCGGTAGTCGGTTATCCAGGCGGCGGCGTCCTGGAAGCGTTCGCCTTTGATGGCGCAGAAGTTCTGGCGGCCGGAACGGCGTTTTACGATGAGGCCGGCGCGCTCGAGGCAGGCGAGGTGCTTGGAGATTGCCTGTTGGGAGATCTTGAAGGGGGCGGCCAGGTCGCAGACGGAGACGGGGCCGTGGGTCAGGCGGCTTAGGAGGGAACGCCGGGTGGGGTCGGCGAAGGCGGAGAAGGTGGCAGTCAGTGAATCCACAACCTAAGCGTTGTAAATAATTGTGCGGTTGGCAATCTAATTCCAGAAACCGAGTACGGCGGAGTATTTGACCCGCGGGCCACTCGTGCCCAAAATCCACAATGCTATTTAACGAGGACGACGACCAAACTCTAAGAAACTGAGGCTGATTACTGGCGCCTTAAATAAGGTGTTTTCGATGAATGACTGAGGTCCAAATCAAAAAAAATTAAATCGGTGCTCCCCGCGTCAAGGATCACGAGACTTATCGTAAACAGCGGTTTCCTGATCATCGGATTACTGCCCGATTTGGTTCTGGCTCAATCTGATATACATGGTTGTCCGCTTGTAACCGTGTACACCAATGCCGAAACAGGTGTGGATGCGAAGGGATGGATCGGATTGGAAACATCTGACCACATAATCCATTTCGGGGCCGATAACCTTCTCTCGTTTGACGGTGACCGGTGGACAGCTACAACCGCTGGTGAAGGATACACATTACGCGGGCTCGACGAAGGTACCAGAAATCGCATCTGGGCTGCCGGAACGAACGAGGTCGGATGGTTTGATAGAGATCCTAGCGGTAGCTTGGTGTTTCACTCGTTAACAAATAAGCTTCCGTTGAAGGAGAGACGATTCGGCGAGGCTTGGGGTGCATTCGCCGTCGGCGATGGTGCGGTGTTTGTCGGAGCCGACGAGTTGTTCTGGTGGGACGAAACAAAGTTCCGAATCCAACGGTTTATTGGTGGGCGCAGATTATGCGTTATGCGGGATCGGAACGATATCTATATTGATCATCTGCCGACCGGTTTATTCCTCCTAACCAAGGGTGGGTTGAAACCGGTCATTTCGGAGAATCTACTTCAACATACAGCGGTCCTTTGGCTGGAGAAGCAGAAGGGCCGACTGTTGCTCGCGACCTCAAGGGGTTTCTACTGGTATCGTGACGGAAGAATAATTCCAACCGCTCAGGAGGCCTCGGAGTTTGCTCAGAAAAATATCCTATCCTGTGCGCTTC
>CAZWMF010000482.1:0-3487 GCA_964634535.1 uncultured Opitutaceae bacterium
TAGCTGGCGGTAGAACTCCGGTGAATTCCGGCCAGATTTAAGGATGCGGGGATTCCGGCCAATCACTTCGGCGCGATCATAGCCCGTCAAGGCCGTGAACGCGGGGTTGACCCAAAGGATTTGGGCGTGGCGGTCGGTGATGGCCACGCCGTGGGCCGCTGACTCGACCGCGGTGGACAGCAACCGCAGTTGCTCTTCGGCTTGCCGGCGTTGGGCGACGGCCCGCAGACGGCCCAGGCAAAACGAAACATCGTCGGCCAATTGGGCCAACAGCCGGGTCTCGCTTTCGGAGAACGCATCCGTTTGCCGCGCGTAAATGGTGATCGCTCCGAAGGCCTGGCCTTCCGAACGCAGCGGGAGGGCCAAGGACGAAGCGTAGCCGCGCCGCGCCGCCTCCTCCCGCCACGGGGCCAGGCTCGAATCGGCCAACATATCTCGGCAACCACACGGTTTACCCGTACGGATGGCGGTGCCCGTCGGGCCCCGGCCGCGTTCGTGGTCCGCCCAAGTGACCTTGAGCGCCTCGAGATAGCCTTCCGCAAAGCCCGCATGAGCGACCGGTCGAACGGTCCGCGCCGGGTCCCCTTCGGCCAGACCTATCCACACCATCGCATAACCACAGTTGGCGATGACATCTTGGCAGACTTCGTTGAGATACTCGGTTTCCGAGGTGGCGCGCGCCATCGCCTGGCTGCTCTGATTGAGCGCCTGCAAAATGCGGTTTAGTCTTTGGAGCTCTTCTTGCTTCTGTTTGCGCTCGGTGACGTCGCGGATAATCGTGGCGGCTCCGGTGATTCTGCCCCCGGAGTCCTTGATTGGCGAAACCGTCACCGACACCGTTAGCCTCCGCCCATCCTTGGTCAAACGGACGGTCTCGAAGTGATCGACCCGCTCGCCCATTTTCAGGCCGGCCATGATTTTGGCCTCTTCGTCTTGCTGGCCCGGCGGCAAGAGAAGCTCAATGGAATGGCCGAGCACCTCGTTCGCGCGAAAACCGAAGAGTCGCTCCGCTCCGGCGTTCCAACTGGTGATGAGCCCGTCGAGACTCTTGGAAAGGATCGCATCGTCAGAGGACTGGACGATCAGGGCGAGCTGCCCCCGGGCCTCCTCGGCCCGTTGGCGCTCGGTGATGTCCCAGCAAATGGCCGTCATCCGAACCGCTCGACCGGTGTTGTCGTAATGGACTTTGCCGCTGGCCGCCATATGGTGGATACTGCCGTCCGGCCAGACCGCCCGGTACTCGGTCTCATACCGGCCGGTCTTTTCTACGGCGCTAGCGAGGGCCGCTTGGACGGCGCGGCGATCATCCGGATGGATAATCCGAAAGAATTCGTCGGCGGAGCCGGTAAAGGTCTCGGGCGTCGTTCCCAGCAGACGATGAACGCCCTCACTCCAATGCCGTTTGTTCCCGATGATATCCCAGTCGAACGTCGCCATGCGCGCGGAGGTCAATGCGAGGTCCAGCCGCTCGGCACTTTCGCGCACCGCGTCCTGCGCTCGGCGCTGCTCGGCGACATCGTGGAAGACCAGCACCACGCCCGAAACCACGCCGGTGCCGTCCCTAATCGGGGCCGCGCTGTCTTCGATCGGCACCTCGCGGCCGTCCCGCGTGATCAAGGCGGTGTGATTGGCCAGCGCGACCATCTTCCCCTCGCGCAAGACGGCGGCGACAATGTCGTCGCTCGGGGTGCGAGTCTGTTCGTTAATCACCTGAAAAACATCCTGCACGGGTTTGCCCAAAGCTTGGGGCTCCGTCCAACCCGTCAGCGCGGCTGCGACCGGATTAAGGAAGGTGATTCGGCCCACGGTGTCCGTCACGAGCACCGCGTCGCCAATACTGGTCAGGGTAACGCGCAGCCATTCCCGCTGCTCGCGCAGGGCCGCCTTCGCCTGCTGGTGCTCGACGATTTCCGCCTTGAGCCGATCATTGGCCTGGCTGAGCTCGGCGGTGCGCGCCGCCACCATATCGCGCAAGTGGTCCCGGTGCCGACGCACTTCGATTTCGACGGTCACGCGCCGGGCATTTTCTCGCCGGAGGTACTGGAAAATGGTGATCAGCAGGAGCAAACTGAGCCCGCCTCCCGCCAAGAGGGCTTGGAGCGTCTTGCCCGCGCCTTCGATTTTTGCCGCGGTCCGTTGTTGAAGCAGCCGGCTCTCGGCGTCCAAGGCATCGGCGACTTGTCGGCGGATTTGGTCCATCCGGGCCTCTCCCGTTACGGTGTCCACTTTCGAGAGCGCCGCCGTCAGTCCTTGGTCGCGTCGCAAGGCCACGGCTTGTTTCCATTCCGCGAACGTTTCACGAATCAGCGACCCCAGAGCGCGCCAACGTGGCTGCTGCGCGGGGTTGTCTATGGTGAGTTGCCTCAGCGCGGCCAGCGTTGGGTCGACTTGAGCAACCGCGAATTCGTACGGCTCCAGGTACTTTGCCTCCCCCGTGAGCAGGTAGCCGCGCAGGTCGGTCTGCGCATCTCTTACCAACGCGGACAACCGATCGATCTTCTGAATGACTTCGTAGGTATGGGTTTCCCATTTATCCGCCGCCCCCAAGGAGCGCATGTAACGGATCGACTGCCAGCCGGCCATGGCTAGGATCAACATCGCCCCGGCAAATCCGGCCGTGAGCAAGAAGCTTTGGCCGAAACCTCGGACTGGCTCGTTCCGCTGGTCGCGCCCAAGCTCACCAGCTTCCCCGGCGGCAAATCTTTGCTTCGCCAGATGGTAGGGTTGGGCAAAGACACTCACCAAGATGCCGGTGCCCGTGAAAACCGCCATGCCGACCGCGTCGGAGACTGTCAAAATTGCGAATGAGCCTTGGGGCGGCAGGATAAAATAATCCACGCCCAGAGCCGCCACCGCGGTCGCGCAAAGCCCAGGACCCACGCCCGCCAGGAGGGCGACCAGAATCAGCGCTGGGTACAGCGTAAGATAAGGAGGCAGGCTGCCACCGGCCAGCCGCGCCAAACCCGCGCGGAGAAGAAAAGCCAGCCCGACCGCAATCAGCGCAAAGCCGTAGCGGACGAGCCCGCCGGTTCGGTTTCTTCGGGAGGCGGGTAAACTCGGCGGCGAAGCGGGCATGAATTTTCTCACGACGACCATGGAAGGCGAACGGGGGCCACCAGTATTCTATTCCGGCACCGGCCCGCGGACGGTCTGCCATCGATTTGGCTGGACCCTATAAATTGCCGCTCCTCGGGTCAAAAACAATCGGGCGAGCCAAGGGCACCGGGGCCACGCCATGAACCGGCACAACCCTTGGATTCAACCCGGGGAGCGATGTCCGCGGCATCCCCCCAGTAATTGAGCACCGAATACAAAATGGGGGTGCCGGGGCGAGTCAGGCAAACCACGGACACGGCTTCGGTTTTACCCGACTGTTCGATCAACGCCGGGCGGCTTAGGCTCACGGTGTCCGCTCGCCGGGTTCGACGGATACCCCGGGGGCGGGCGCACGGGACGCCCCCGCGCGACACGAAAACCAAAATGCGAT
>CAZWMF010000483.1:0-3481 GCA_964634535.1 uncultured Opitutaceae bacterium
TCTGCCAGGAGGGGCCGGCGCCGATTGCGCCGCCCGGTGACCGGCGCGCCTCCGCGATTGGCGCTGTCCGCGACGCGATCGCCGGCCGGTTGACGATCAGCGTCGCCGGCCGAAGACGATCCGAGAAGTGTCGCTCGTCGACGTAAACAAATTCGGCTGCGACCGGGCTGGGTCTCCCGCGCGGCGCCAACGGCGCCCACCCGGCATACCCCGCGCCTTCGCGCCAAGCGACCCAGGCCGGGGCCCATTGGACACCCGGCACCCAGTACCAGCCGCGCTGCGGATCCCGGCCCCATCGACCGTAGTGATAGGTGGCCCACGCCCAGGGCTCGGGGCTCACCCAATACCAGCCCAGGTCGGACATCGCCCAGTAGCCGTCGGCATAGGGCCGCCAGTCGGGCGAAACGTCGCCCGGACACCAACAGAGGCCATCGCCGGGAATATCCTCCCATGTGCCATAGGGTTCGAGCGGCCCGGCAAAATCGCTCGGGGCGTTGATGTTGCCGGAATCCACGTCCACACTCGACGCCTCATTGGCCACAGAGACCGGTTCCCGCGACTCGGCATGGCGGCTGCACCCGGCCGTTCCGGCCAACGCCAGAACGATGGCCAGTCCGGGCCGAATCGAAATTCGGGCAAAAGTCGTCAGCATCGGATGCATCTCCGCGACCGCGCGGTTAGGCCGCTCTCGTCGCCGAAATCACCGGGCGGCGCGAAATCAAAATCGGTCTGGGGTGACCCGGGACCCGTAGTAGACGGGATCATGACGCAGTAGACAACTGTCCTGCGTTCCGGTGCCCAAAGGGTAGGGAAACTAGCCCCCCTGAGCCGATCGCCATAGCAGATCGGCTGGTCGATCGTTAGAGTGATGTGATCGGGGTGCGATGCGGATACAATTGTCGCAACGCTGAAACCCAAGCGGGCACCTTTCGCCGTTTCGGCGTACTAAATGCGGACCACGTGCGGTTCAGTCGCGTTTCCTACCGAACATCCCGAATGATCAAGGCACCGGTGGATATTATATCATGCTGATTCATTGTGGCTACAACATTGCCTACACTCTCACGGCACCGACGGTGACCGTCTTGATGCTGCACTTGCGTCCGGAACTGGAGTCCCGCCTGCGAACGCCCGAAAAATTCCTGGTCAGCGGTGGTGGGCCGCAGGAATTCTACATCGACAGTTTTGGCAATCGCTGCGTCCGGCTCACCGCATGGGCCGGTCAGTTGGAACTGTTTGGCGACCTCGTGGTGGAAGATTCCGGCTTGCCCATTCCCGCGGTGCCCGAAGCCCGCGAGCATCCCGTGGGTGAATTGCCGCCGGCCTTACTAAGCTACCTGCTGCCCACCCGCTATTGTGAAGTCGACATGTTGGGAGAACTGGCTTGGTCCTTGTTTGGTCAGTCGGCGCCCGGGTGGAGCCGCGTGCAGGCGATCTGCGATTGGGTCCATGACTGGCTGCGATTTGACTATGGCGCCGCTTCGCCGACCCGCACCGCGGCGCAAGCCCACGGAGAGCGCGTCGGGGTGTGCCGGGACTTCACTCACCTGGCCATTACTTTCTGCCGTTGCCTCAACATCCCCGCCCGCTACGTCACGGGTTATCTCGGCGATATTGGGGTGCCCCCTTTTCCCGCGCCCATGGATTTCAGCGCCTGCATGGAGGTCTATCTCGGGGGCGAATGGCATCTCTTTGATGTACGGCACAACGCCCGGCGCATCGGTTTCCTGCCCATTGCCCGGGGACGGGATGCCGCCGACGTTGCCTTCACGACCAGCTTTGGCGCGCATCAGCTTTCCCGATTCTCGATCACGACCTGCGAGATCCCCGCGCTCGCCCCGATCGGCTCGGTTGCGCAGCTGACCGGCGCGGCCTAATCCCAGGGCTATTCTAGAGCTCCGGAACCCTAGCACAGTCTACCATCGCACCGGGAGCCTGCTAAATCCGATTCTCGCGCATAACGTGGCGGACGGGCCGACCGTAACGGCGATCTACCTCATTCATTGGAAATTCCACTGACCGTGCTTCGAAGCTTCGCGTGGATAGCTACGCGCCGCTCCGGCGATGGCGGCGCGACACGGGATATGCAAAGGCCGAATTGGTGGTGGTTGGCGGACCGCTTCACCCGCTCGCGGAATACCATTTAAGCACTCGTAAGGCACGCAGAGTAATCCACCGACTCGAGTCGCCCTCGCGGCCGTCTAGCTCAACCGGCATCACCCCGGGATATCGAGTTTCGAGCGGCCACCGCCCGTCGCCGTCGCGCTTTGACGCGAGCAGCTCGATCGCTTCAGCCACCCGTTTGTCTGGAGTCACGCCCGCCCTGCGCAAATAGTCGAGGCCCCGCAGCACATCATAATGCCACCAATTCGGGAAGGCGAAACGCATCCACACGGTGCCGCCCTTGCGATCGTGCTCAATCACGGCGCCAGTCGAACGCCGCCGGAATAGGCGGCGCTCCAGGAAATATTCCTGCCCACGGAGGCGGGCCTCCGTCAGCCCGGTACCGCCTCTGCCGCGCCGTTCGTGCTCCAGCAGGGCCTCGAGCACGCAGATCGTCGTGTTGAAGGATGAGCGCGTCGAGCCGTTGGCCGCCTCACAGTTCCAGCCCCCATCGGAAAGCTGCTCGGCGAGCAGTCGATCGATAATGCCCTGGACATCCTGGCCAAAATAGGCGCCGACCGCCGCCACTTGTCCGTTGATACAGGGCTCGCTTTCACCGTCGAAGAATGAATTTCCATCACACTCCGGCGGGCCGCAGCCCTTCCAGGTGACGCCGGCACGGACGAGCTCCACCGCGCGGCGTGCCGGCTCGCTCGCCGGATCCAGGCCCAATTCCCGCAGCAGCAGCAAAACGTGCATGGTGGAGTTCCACCCCCGGTTCCACGCCGCGCCGCCCCACCGCCCGTCGGTCCCTTGCAGCGCGAGCAACCGGGCCCCGATTCCCTCGCTGGCGACTCGCGCGCGTTCGCCCAGGACATCCTTTTCGGGGGCACCGGTCAGGTCCCGCATGGTCTGCCACCGGATCGAAGGATCGGAATCGAGCAACCACCCGATTAGGGAGCTCTCCCGGTCCGGGATTTGCGGATTGCGAGGGTCGGTCGCCACGGGCTGCTCCTTTCCCATCAATCAAGCGACCAACGCCGCCCTCCGCGAGCGCAAATGCGCTTAGCGCGGGCATTCGAAATGGCGCAAATTCTCGGGATTGCTTGCCGCGATCCGCCCGCCCGCCCGATTCCCCTGCGCGTTTGAAACCCTGATGGCGCGCTTTGCGCTGGCCATCGCCCACGGATGCCGGCATGTCGTTGAGACCATGGGGGAGAAACATTCCCGACGGCGGAAAGAACTGTAAAGTGACTATACGAGCGGCGCATTTGATCTCATAGCGATTACCGCGATGGCCGAGAACCAGAACGCCGATCTATCCCGCTTCGGGGGACGGCCGCCGGCGTCCCGCAGCACGCTGCGTCGCTTTGCAAAG